>CAZZZE010000079.1:0-9592 GCA_964658365.1 uncultured Jatrophihabitantaceae bacterium | reverse complement strand
CGCGAGATGGACATGCGCTACGAGGACATGGAAACCTCGGGCGTGCGGCACATCGACGACTTCAACCGCAAGGTGCACAACGGCGAACTCAAGGCCCCGCCCGGCTCCGAGCGCGTCTACCAGGCCTACCCGTACCTGCTCGTGATCATCGACGAGCTCGCCGACCTCATGATGGTCGCACCGCGCGACGTCGAGGACTCCGTCGTACGCATCACCCAGCTCGCGCGCGCCGCCGGCATCCACCTCGTCATCGCCACCCAGCGCCCGTCCGTCGATGTCGTCACCGGCCTGATCAAGGCCAACGTGCCGTCCCGGCTGGGGTTCAAGACCTCGTCGCTCGCCGACTCGCGGGTCATCCTCGACCAGCCGGGTTCGGAGAAGCTGCTGGGCAAGGGCGACGCGTTGTTCCTGCCGATGGGTGCGTCGAAGCCGGCTCGTATGCAGGGTGCGTACGTCACCGACGACGAGATCAACCAGATCGTCGAGCACTGCAAGAAGCAGCTGCAGCCGACCTACCGCGAGGACGTCACCGCGCCGCAGGCGGTCAAGAAGGAGATCGACGAGGAGATCGGCGACGACCTCGACCTGTTCCTGTCGGCTGTCGAGCTCGTGGTGTCGACGCAGTTCGGCTCGACGTCGATGCTGCAGCGCAAGCTGCGGGTCGGTTTCGCCAAGGCCGGCCGGCTGATGGACCTCATGGAGTCGCGCTCGATCGTCGGCCCGTCCGAGGGATCGAAGGCGCGCGAGGTGCTCGTCATGCCCGACGAGCTGGCCGGGTTGCTCTACACGCTGCGCAACGGAGGCACGGCCGACGACCTGGTGGTCGCCGACGAGGACGACGACCCGATCGGCGACAACCGGCCGACCGGCCCGGTCACGGTCGAGCCGCTGCCCACCGGTACCGAACCGTTCTGATGCTGCCGACGCGCAACGGCCTCCCGTCCGGGGGGCGGGAGGCCGCGCTGGTCAAGGGGAGAACGCCACTGGCGAAGCTCAGTGGCGCTCAGGGCAGCTCAGTGCAAGCGGTGCCGGGCTGCGTAGAACATCCGGTGCAGCGAGAAGGTCTTGGCTGCGGTGTTGCGGCGGCGGTGACGCCCGACGTAGCTCTCGTCCTCGGTCCGGATACCGGCGGACGTCGGCGTCCACGCCGCGTATCCGGTGTCGATCCGCTCGATTGTCGCCATGACACTCACCTCCGTGTGAGGCACGTTAGCGCGGGGATCGCCGGCGGTCGGTAAGGCGCGCGGCGCGGCGTGTTGACGCTGCGCTCAGCTCAGTTCGAGCAGCATCCGGGCGTTGCCGAGGGTGTTCGGTTTGACGTACTCGAGGCCGAGGAACTCGGCGACTCCCGGGTCGTAGGAGCGCCGCAACGCGTCGTAGGTGTCCGGGTCGACCGGCGTGCCGTCGATCTCGACGAAACCCGCGCGGCCGAAGAAGTCGGTGTGGAAGGTCAGCGCGAACAATCGGGCCAGCCCGAGCTCGCGGGCCACGCCGATCAGCGCGTCGAGCAGCTGGCGGCCGATGCGCCGGTGACCGTGCTCGGGGTGCACGGCCAGCGTGCGGATCTCGCCGAGGTCGGCCCACAGCACGTGCAGCGCGCCGCACCCTACGACGTCACCGTCGAGTTCGGCGACGAGGAAGTCCTGGACGTCCTCGTAGAGTGTGACCAGCTCCTTGGCCAGCATCTTGCGACCCGACCCGGCGTACAGGTCGACGATGCTCTTGATCGCCGGAACGTCGGAGGTGCGGGCGCGGCGGACGACGGCAGGCACGCCGTGAGGCTATCGGCAGTGCAGCTCCGGCAGGTGCTCGGTGTCGAGGGCCACGTTGGACAACGGGCCGTGGGTATTGGCCCGTGCTCCGAAAACGACCCGGGAGCCCGTACCCGTGGCGACCATGAACGTTTCCCACCCGCTGTCGACCACTGCGCCCGAACGGGTGTCGAGCACGAAGAGATCGGGCCGGACGGTGCCGAGTGCGAGGAACACGAACGGTCCCGACACCGCGACTGGAATGATGTCGTCGTCGCTGCGCGGGAGCTGCCAGCTCCGTTCGTCACCGGCCGCATCGGCCCAACCGACAAGGTGGGACCGGGCGGTGCGCAGCCACGCGAAGTCACGTCCGTCGCTGACGGCAATACTGCTTCGGCCCTGCGCGTCTTGGGCGGGCGGCACCGCGGACGGGACGTGCCTGCGAGGTACGCCACCACCGGCCCAGAACACCCCACGCGGGTCGTCGTACGTCAGTAACGCCGGGGCGTGCCCGACCGTGCGGGTCCGACCGGTCCGCAGCGAGAAGGCCAGCACCGTGCCCTGGCCGGACACCGACGACGGGTCCTCGGTTCCGCGGACCGACACCCAGTAGACGACGCCGTCCTGGACCACCGCAGCCTTGTCGGCCACGACGTACCCCACCGGCTGGTGCGCGGCCGTCAGCACGTCCCGCACGGCGAACGTCCGCAGATCGACCGCCACGATGTCATCGACCATGCCGTCCGGGATCCGCTTCGTCGCCTTGGGCGCGATGCTCAGGACCAGAGTCCGCCCGTCGACGCTGTTGCCGCTCAGCGTCCGACCGCGCATCACGTCGTCGAGGCTGTGTACCCGACCCGTCGCGGAGCGGATGCCCAGATGCTGCGAGCCTGCCGAGTCCAGCCAGCTGAGTAGATCTCCGTAGGCGGTGAGCTTACGGACGGACGTGCCGCGGCCGTCGACGGTGATGGGGGTCGCGGTGAACGCCGCTTTCCAGGCGGCAGGCAGCGTGGCGGGGCACGTGCGGGCGTAACCGCCGCCGGACTGCTCAGAGGTGCCGCGCCCGAGTCCCCAGACCGCGACTCCGCCTGCTGCAACAAGCACCGCCGCGACTGCGGCAGCGACCAACAGCCAGCGTGACCGCGCGGCGTGGTGCGGTGCGGCTGTCAGCAGCTCCGGCCCGTCGAAGATCGTCGCGGCCCGGCCGTGCAGGGTGTCGCGCAGCAACTGCTCGATGTCACTCATGACTGGTGTCCTCTCGCTCGGGCGAGGTGGGGGTGCTGGCGCAGTTCGGCGACGGCGCGGGAGGCGAGGCTGCGCACGGTGCCCTCGCGGCAGCCGAGCACGGCGGCGATCTCGCGATCGGGCAGGTCCAGGTAGTAGCGCAGCACGATGACGGCGCGCTGCCGCTCCGTGAGGCCGGCAAGCAGGCGCCACATCTCGTCCTGTGCGCCATGGTCGACGGCCGGAGCGGCGAGCGTGTCGGGCAGGTCGGCGAGCATTATCTCGCCCGCCGCCCGCCGCCGTCGCTGCGAGATGTGCAGGTTTACGAGTGTGCGGCGGGCGTAGGCCAGCGGGGCGGCCACCGCCAACCGCTCGCCGAAACGCTGGTGCAGCTTGAGATAGGTGTCCTGGACCAGGTCGTCGGCGCCGGCCCGGTTACCGCAGAGCAAATAGGCGAAGCGGGTGAGTGCAACGCCGTGCGCCTCGGCGAACACGTCGAGCCCGCTGCCGGGAACCTCGTCTGCCACGCCGGTCTCCTCGTCCGCGACCCCGGACTTGATCGGGTGTCGCTGCATGGTGTGCATACCTGCTGAACGCGCTGGGGGGCCGGATTCGCTGCGCGCCTCGCCCGGCATGTCGGCCGGCTGCTCCCGGGTACCGTGTGAGCGTGTCTCAGTCCCCCCGCAGCGTTGCGCTCGTCACGCTCGGTTGCGCGCGTAACGAGGTGGACTCCGAGGAACTCGCCGGCCGGCTCGGGGCGGGCGGCTGGTCGCTGACCGAGGACGCCGACGCCGCCGACGTGGTGGTCGTCAACACGTGCGGGTTCATCGACTCGGCCAAGAAGGACTCGATCGACACCCTGCTCGCGGCCGCCGACACGGGGCGCAAGGTCGTCGCCGTCGGCTGCCTGGCCGAGCGCTACGGAGCCGAGCTCGCGGCGTCGTTGCCCGAGGCCGACGCGGTGCTCGGCTTCGACTCCTACGCCGACATCGCCGCTCGCCTCGACGACGTCGCCGCCGGCCGGCGGATCGCCCCACACGTCCCGCGCGACCGCCGCACGCTGTTGCCGGTGGCGCCGGCCCATCGTCGCGCCGCCAGCGTCGACGTCGCGGTGCCGGGCCACGCCTGGGTGCCGACGTCGACGCTGCGCACCCGCCTCGACAACGCACCCGTCGCCTACCTGAAGCTCGCATCGGGCTGCGACCGGCGCTGCACCTTCTGTGCCATCCCGTCCTTCCGCGGCTCGTTCGTCTCGCGGGCGCCGGCCGATGTGCTCGCCGAGGCGGTCTGGCTGGCCACCACCGGGGTGCGCGAACTGGTGCTCGTCAGCGAGAACTCGACGTCCTACGGCAAGGACCTGCCCCGCGAACTCGGGGACCTGGGCGCCCTCGAGGCGCTACTGCCGCAACTGGCGGCCGTCGAGGGCATCGAGCGGGTCCGGGTGTCCTACCTGCAGCCCGCCGAGCTGCGGCCCGAGCTGTTGCGGGTGCTGGCCACCACACCGGGCGTCGCGCCGTACTTCGACCTGTCCTTCCAGCACGCCAGCCCCACGGTGCTGCGCCGGATGAAGCGCTTCGGCGGCACCGAGTCCTTCCTGGACCTCCTCGCCCGGGCCCGGTCGTTCGCGCCCGACCTCGGCGCGCGCAGCAACGTCATCGTCGGGTTCCCGGGCGAGACCGAGGACGATGTCGCCGAACTCGAGCGTTTCCTGTCCGCGGCCCGTCTCGACGCGGTCGGTGTGTTCGGGTACTCCGACGAGGAGGGCACCGACGCGGTCGCCTTCGACGACAAGGTGCCCACCGGTGTCATCGCCGAGCGGGTCGAGCGGATTACTTCGCTGGCTCACGAGCTGGCCAGCCAGCGTGCCGAGGACCGCATCGGCACCCGGGTCGAGGTCCTCGTCGAGGACGTGTGGTCCGACCAGCCCGGAGAGCTCGAGTTGATCGGCCGCGGCGCGCACCAGGGCCCCGACGTCGACGGGATCGTCCGTCTCGTCGGTGCCGCCGGCATCGAGCGGGGGCGCATCGTCGAGGCCTTCGTCACCGACTCCGAGGGGGTCGACCTCATCGCCGAGCCGATCGGTGACCCGCGATGAGCGCGGCCGAGAACGTCGAGCGCGCTGCCGCGGACGGCGTCCGCCAGCCGCCGGCGATCGCCCGGCCGACGCTGCCGCGGCTCACCGAGGATCCCATCGGCGACCCCCGCAGCCCGGCGTCGGCATGGAACGTCGCGAACGCGCTGACCGTGCTGCGCCTGGCGCTGGTGCCGGTCTTCGTCGTCGCCCTGTTCGCCGAGGGTGGTCACCACGCGGGCACGCGGATCCTGGCTTGGGTGGTCTTCGCGATCGCGTCGGTCACGGACCGTATCGACGGTGAGATCGCTCGTAAGCGCGGGCTGGTCACCGAATTCGGCAAGCTCGCCGACCCCATCGCCGACAAGGCGCTGATCGGCGCAGCGCTGATCGGATTGTCCGTGCTGGGGGACCTGCCGTGGTGGGTCACGGTGGTGATGCTGGCCCGCGAGATCGGCGTGACGCTGCTGCGGTTCTGGGTCCTGCGCCACGGTGTCATCCCGGCCAGCCGCGGCGGCAAGGTCAAGACGCTGCTGCAGGGCGTCGCGACCGGCCTGTTCGTGCTGCTGCCGATCGGCGACTGGCTGCGGCCGGTGGCCTGGGTGGTCATGATCGCGGCCATGGTGGTCGCGCTCGCCACCGGGATCGACTACGTGACCCGCGCCGTCCGGCTGCGGCGCGATTCGCTCGCCGCCCGCTGAGCGCGACGCCGAGGGGAATCCGAGCCCCCCGCCGTTCGTTGGACCCTGTGTTCGCTGTCAGCGGACATCCGCGCCAGCACCCGTTCGAGTCGGCCCCTGCAGGTACGGTGAAGTTCAGTCGTTCGACAGAGGGGGTCAGCACATGCCCGTACTCCGCCAGGTTGTGGGCGAGACCCTGCGCGCGGTGCGGATGCGGCAACGCCGCACACTGCGCGAGGTGTCGGCCAGCGCCCGGGTGAGCCTCGGGTACCTGTCCGAGGTCGAGCGCGGCCAGAAAGAGCCCTCGTCGGAGCTGCTCGCCGCCATCTGCGGCGCCCTCGACGTCGAGCTGTCCGACCTGTTCGGCGAGGTAAGCCAGACCCTGCGCCGCGAGGAGAAGCTGGCGCTGGTCAACAGCAGGGTCGCGGTCATCCCCGGTGCCGGGGCGGCGCGCATCTCGGCCGCGCCGACCACCGACCAGGCCCATGCGGCCGAGGTCAGCGCACTGTCCACCGTCGCTGCCTGACGCCGCCACCGCGCTTCGGCGCAGTCACATCCGTCCCAGTGGACTCATCCGTCCCAGATCGGGCGACCCGCCGACGTGCCTCCCGGCGATGCGACCCCGCGTGGTGATTCTGGGACGTAGCGGCGGCACCCCGTCCGGGCGCCACGCCGCCGGCCCGCACGACGCTGCGGCCACGACGCCCAAGGAGGCCGCCCCATGAGCAGCCCGTTGACCGACACCGTCTTCCGCGCCACCGCACCCTTCCTGCCGGCAGGTACCGGCGACGCACCGGTCGCGTCGACCCCGGTGCCGGCGATCGCATCGGCCGCCCCCGTGCGCACCACCGGCACCCGCACGCGCGCCGGCAACGCGATGTCGCGCACCCGCACCGCGCTGCTGAGCGGCGCGGCGCAGGCCGTCACCGTCAGCGGCACCAGGATCGCCATGGCCCAGGTGGCGGCCGCGGCCGGTGTGGCCAAGGCGACCCTCTACAACCACTTCCGCACCCGCGACGCGGTGCTCGACGCCCTGGTCGCGCACGAGGTCAGCGCTCTGATCGACGCTGCAGCCGGCAATCCGGTCGAGCGCGCGCTTGTCGACACCGCGATCGCCATCTCGCGGCACCCGGTGCGGCAGGGCCTCGCGGCGATCGAGCCGGCCGCGCTGGCCCGCCTGGCGGCCATCGACGACACCAGTGAGGGCTGGCGCCTCGCGCGCGCGGCGGTCGCCGCGCAGCTCGCGCTGATCGGGCGCGGCGGGGCCGACACCGTCGTGCGGTGGCTGGGCTCGTTCCTGCTCAGCCCGGCCTCGCCCAGCGCCATCGTCGCCGACGTCGTCGTCCTGGTGGCCGGGTTGCCGGTCACGGCGGGCGCGGTGGCCGGGTTACCGGTCACGGCCGACGCCGACGCCACCGAAGCCCGCTCCGCCTGACGGTCGGACGCTGGCATTTGGGTGCCGGCGACGATCACTATGGACCCATGGCCTGGTTGCGGCACGAGCCCGACGACGCGCCGGTCGAACCGGGCGCGGAGCGGATCCGCGCCGTGATCCTCGACCTCGCCGAGCGGCGCGACGAGGCCGCCGCCGCGGCGTCGAAGGCGCTGGTCGGACAGGTCGAGGTCCAGCACGCGCTACGCGACCAGCATCGCCGCCTGCAGCTCGCGGTCGCGCAGCTCGACCAGGCGTTGGCGCTGGCCCGTCGGGTGGCCGAGGACACCGCCCGCGACGACGGCGAGTCGGCCGCGCTGCCGTACCGCGGCCATGTCGAGGGCCTGCAGGTGCAGCGTGACGTCGTCGTCGGCGCCCTCGCCCAGCTCGACGAGCTGCAGGACGTCTCCCAGGCCCACGTCGGCGCGGCCCGCGAGGTGCTGACGCGCTCGCGCGCCGTCTTCGACGAGGCGCTGCACGAGCAGCTGCGCCTGCTCGTCGCACTCGAGCGGCTCGAGCGGACCCGCGCGCTGCTCGCCGCCCGCGCCAGCAGGGCGCAGGAGCGGCCATGACCCGACCACTGGTGCGGCTCGACCAGGAGTCGGCGAGTGCCCCGTTCGATCAGGTGCGTACGCAGCTCGCCGCGCAGATCACCGCCGGCCGGCTGGTGGCCGGCACCCGGCTGCCGACGGTCCGCGCCCTGGCCGCGGAGCTCGGCATCGCGGTGAACACGGCGGCCCGCGCCTACCGCGAGCTCGAGGCTGCCGGCCTGATCGAGACCCGCGGGCGGGCCGGCACGGTCGTCTCGGCCCGCGGCGACGCCGCGCGGGAACGTCTGCGCACCGCCGCCCAGCGGTATGTCGCGCTGGCCCGCGAGGCGGGCATCGACCGCGACGAGGCCCTGGCTATCGTCCGGGCCGCGCTGTCGTGAGTAGGCGCGCTCAGCGGCGCGGGTCGGGTTGGCAGCGCGGGCACCAGTAGGTGCCGCGGGCGCGGGGCGGCTCGCCCTGGTCGGCGCGCTGGATCGACGTCCGGCAGCGCAGGCACGACGCGCCGCCGCGCTCGTACACCCAGTGCTCGCGGCCGCGGCCCATCATCCCGGTCGTCGACTGCTCGGGATGGTCGCGGTTGGCGCGGAGCAATCGCTGGGCGGTGCTGACGAGTGACGGGAGATCGGCGACCTCGCCTGCAGGGGTCCACGGGTGTACACGCTCGATGAAGAGCACCTCGCACTTGTACATGTTGCCGATGCCGGCCAGGTTGCGTTGGTCGAGCAGCGCCTCACCGATCGCCTGCTCCGGTGCGCTGAGCAGGTTGGTCACCGCGCGCTCGACGTCCCAGTCCGGTCCGAGCAGGTCCGGGCCGAGATGACCCACGAGCGCTGCCTCGCCGCCGCGGGTGACGATCCGCAGGTCGTGCACCCGGTAGCCGGTGGCCAGCCACTCGTCGTTGCCGACCTTCGCGCGGATCATGTGCTCGGGATGGCGCCGGGGCCGCGGGCCGCCGGTGCGCGAGAGGTACCACGAGCCGTCCATGCGCAGGTGGCTGTGCAGCGTGAGGCCATTGCCGAAGCGGGTGAGCAGGTGCTTGCCGCGCGCCAGCACCTCGGTGACGGTCTCGCCGGTGAGGTCGGACGTCGCCAGCTCGGGCACCCGCAGATCGAAGGTCGTGACGGCCCGCCCGGCCAGGGCCCGGTGCAGCCGGTGCGCGGTCAGCCAGGCGGTGTCGCCCTCGGGCATCGCTCGCCCCTGCTCAGGCGCGCAGGCGCAGGCCGCGCGGTGTCGGCCGGAACCCGGCCGCGGCCAGCGCCTCACCCAGCGCCGAACCGGTCACCGGTGCGCCGTCGGCCTTCTCGACCGCCAGCTTGCCCAGCGCGCCGTCGCGCACGGCCAGGGCCAGGGCGTCGGCGGCCGGCTGCAGCACGTCGGCGTCGTCGGTGAAGGACAGCAGCGTGCGGCCGCCGCGCTCGACGTAGAGCACCAGCGCGCCGTCGACCAGCACGACGAGCGCGCCGGCCTTGCGGGCCGGCTGGTGCCCGCGGCCGCCGTCATCGGGCCGCGGGGCCTCCGGCCAGGGCAGCGCGCCGCCGTAGGGGTTGGCCGGATCGGTGGCGGCGAGGACCAGCGCGGCCGAGCTGTCGCTCGTGCGGGCGTCGGCCGGGCGGCCCTCGGCCCGCAACCGGTCGACCGCGCCGGGCAGCGCGAACTGGGCCGCGCCGAGCCCCTCGACGAAGTAGCCGCGCCGCGCCCGGCCGGACTCCTCGGCCGTCTTCAGCACCGGATACACCGCCGAGAAGCCGCCGGTGATCCGCTCGGCCGCGACCGACCCGCGAGTGAGCACTCCGTAGCGGTCGAGCAGGACGTCGGCGGCCGCGAGCGCCCGACGGGTGGGGTCGAGGTCGCGCGCCGGCACCGCCGACCAGCGCCCGCCCATG
>CAZZZE010000078.1:0-9632 GCA_964658365.1 uncultured Jatrophihabitantaceae bacterium | reverse complement strand
GGTGCGCCGGTCGTGGCGGCTCAACGAACGGCATTACGGCGCGCTGCAGGGCAAGGACAAGGCGCAGGTGCGTGACGAGTTCGGCGACGAGCAGTTCATGCTCTGGCGCCGCTCGTACGACCAGCCGCCGCCGCCGCTGTCGGACGGCGACACGTACAGCCAGGTGGGCGACCCGCGCTACGCCGACCTGCTCGAGACCGTGCCGCGCACCGAGTGCCTCGCCGACGTCGTCGGGCGGATGCTGCCCTACTGGTACGACGCGATCGTGCCGGACCTGCGCTCGTCGGGTGTCGTGCTGGTGGCCGCGCACGGCAACTCGTTACGGGCGCTGATCAAGCATCTGGACGGGCTCTCGGACGACGCGGTCGTCGGGCTCAACGTACCTACGGGTATCCCGCTGCACTACGAGCTCGACGACACCACGCTCATGCCGACCGCGCCGGGGACCTACCTCGACCCGGCTGCCGCTGCCCTCGCGATCGAGGCGGTGGCCAGCCAGGGCACGAAGTAGCTCAGCGCAGTGGGGTGATGCCATTGCTGGCCGGCGCCGGTCGCTCGCCGGTGACGATGAAGATCGTGCGCCGGGCGACCGCGACGGCGTGGTCGGCGTAGCGCTCGTAGTAGCGCCCGAGCAGCGTCATGTCGATCGCGGCCTCGGTGCCGTGGGCCCACCGCGGCGAGAGCACCAGCGTGAACAGCTTGCGGCGCAGCGCGTCCATGGAGTCGTCCTCGGCCTCGATGGCCTGGGCCAGCGAGACGTCCCGGCCCTGCACGACCTCGCCGACCTTCACCACCAGCGAGTGCGCGACGTTGCCCATCTGGGCGATGACGTCGCGGGCCTCGTCGGGCACCGCGGCGTCCGGGAAGCGCAGGCGCGCGATCTTGGCGACGTGCAGCGCGAGGTCTCCCATGCGCTCGAGGTCGGCCACGAGGTGCAGCGTGGTGACGACGACGCGCAGGTCGGTCGCGACGGGTTGCTGCAGTGCGATGACCTGGAAGGCACGGTCCTCGAGCGAGACGCGCAGGTCGTCGACCTGCTGATCGGCGTCGATCACCCGCTCGGCGCGGTTGAGGTCGGCGTCGAGCAGGGCACCGGTCGCCTGGTCCATGGCGACCGCCACCAGACCGATCATCTCGGCGACGCCGGCACCGATCTCGTCCAGCTCGTCGTGGAACACGTCACGCATGGTCGCGACGATCCGGGCGCAGTGCTACCAGGGCGTGCTCGTGCGATGAACGTCGCTGGGCGTCGAGGTGAACAGCGAGTTGCTGCACGGGCGCCTCACCTCCTCGTTGCGGGGCGGTGGGGGACACCGCCCGTACCATTATTGTGTGCCAACGCTGGCGTTAGTTCTCGCGGTCGTGGCCCTCGTCGCAGGAGTGGCGATCGGGCTGGCCTTCGGCACGGCCCGTCGCCGCGGCGCGGAGGCAGTGCACGCGACGCCCGAGACGCCCTCGACCGCGCCCGTCCCGGACACCTCCGGGCCCCGCCCGGGCCAGCCGCTCGCCTCGCTCGTGGTCGAGGCGCTCGACCACGGAGTCATCGTCGTCAACCGCGAGGAACGGGCGGTGCTCGTGAATCCGGCCGCCCGGACGATGGGCGTCCTCGACGTCGACACGCTCGCCTTCCCGGACCTCGTGTCCCTCGCCCGCCGCTCCATGGAGGTCGGCGTGAACATCACCCGGGCCATGGACCTGCCGATCGGACGCCTGGGCCGCGAGCCCATCGCGCTGTCCGTCACCGCCGTCCCGCTGCGCCCCGGCGCCGATGCGCGCGTCAACGGCGTGTGCCTGCTGCTGGCCGACGTGAGCGAGCAGCGGCGCCTCGAAGCCGTGCGCCGCGACTTCGTCGCCAACGTCTCGCACGAGCTCAAGACGCCGGTCGGCGCACTGACCCTGTTGGCCGAGGCGATCCAGGACGCCGCCGACGAGCCCGAGATGGTGGCCCGCTTCGCCGGGCGCATCCAACACGAGGGCCTGCGCCTGGCCAAGCTCGTCGGCGAGCTGATGGAACTGTCCCGCGTGCAGGGCGCCGACCCGATGCCGGGCGCCACCGAGGTCGACGTACGCCACATCCTCGACGAGGCGATCCAGCGCACCCGGCTGGCCGCCGAGCAGGCCTCCATCTCGGTGACGGTGTCCTGCTCACCGGGGCTGTGCGTGCAGGGCAACGCCGCGCAACTGGCGACCGCGGTGGCCAATCTCGTCGACAACGCCATCGCCTACAGCGGCAGCGGGACGAAGGTGGCCGTCACCGGTCGCGTCGATACCGACGACACGTCGGGGAACACCGTCGACATCTCGGTGACCGACCAGGGCATCGGGATCGCCGAGGCCGAGCGCGAGCGAATCTTCGAGCGTTTCTACCGCGTCGACCCGGCCCGGTCGCGGGCCACCGGCGGCACCGGCCTCGGCCTGGCCATCGTCAAGAACATCGTCACCAACCACCTCGGGTCGGTGTCGGTGTGGAGCGCCGGCCGCTCCGGGTCGACATTCACCATCCGGTTACCACGCGTTCATGCAGATCGTCCATCGTCAGCCATGGACGGCGGGGCAGACGCCCCCAGCGCCCACCGAACACACTCGGCGGCCGGATCGGTCGTCACGGAGGAGCGGGCATGACGCGGGTATTGGTCGTCGAGGACGAGGAGTCGTTCTCGGACGCACTGTCCTACATGCTGCGCCGCGAGGGTTACGAGGTCGAGGTCGCCGGCAACGGGATCGAGGCCCTGACCTCCTTCGATCGCAGCGGCGCCGACCTCGTGCTGCTCGACCTCATGCTGCCCGGCCTGTCCGGCACCGAGGTCTGCCGCGAGCTGCGCAACCGCTCGCACGTGCCGATCATCATGGTCACGGCACGCGACACCGAGGTCGACAAGGTGGTGGGTCTGGAGCTCGGCGCCGACGACTACGTCACCAAGCCGTTCTCCTCGCGCGAGCTGGTGGCCCGGATCCGCGCGGTGCTGCGCCGCGGCATGGAGCCCGAGGAGCTGATGCTCAACGTGGTCGAGGCCGGCCCGGTGCGCATGGACGTCGAGCGGCACGTGGTGTCGGTCGACGGGCAGCAGGTCCAGCTGCCGCTGAAGGAGTTCGACCTGCTCGAGCTGCTGCTGCGCAACGCCGGGCGGGTGCTCACCCGCGGGCAGCTCATCGATCGGGTCTGGGGCGCGGACTACGTCGGCGACACCAAGACCCTCGACGTCCACGTCAAGCGGCTGCGCGCCAAGATCGAACCCGACCCGGCGACGCCGAAGTACCTGGTCACCGTCCGCGGGTTGGGCTACAAGTTCGAGTCCTGACCGCTGCGCTCGGGAGTGGTCATTTCGGGGGTGTGGTGGGCGGTGGTGACCGCCCATCACTCTGCAGAAGTGACCACTCCGGGGTGGGGGGTTGACAGCCCAGCGCGGGCGGCGGCTGCCGTCGCGGGGTGGACGGCCACCAGGCCCAGCTCCAGGCGCTTGGCGCAGACGGCGGCGAGTTCGGCGTAGGCCTTCTCGCCGATGAGGGCGACGAGCTCGGGGCCGTAGGAGAGGTACATCGGCTCGCCGCCGACGTGGGCCTCGGGCGAGGACGTGCAGTACCAGTCCAGGTCGTGGCCACCCTCGCCCCACCCGCGCCGGTCGAACTCGGCAAGCGTGGAGCGCAGGATCCGGGTGCTGTCGGGGCGGTCGACCCACTCCTGCTCGCGGCGCACCGGTAGCTGCCAGCAGACCTCGGGCTTGGTCTCGAGCGGGTTCATGCCGAGCCGCAGCGCCAGCCCGTGCAGCGCGCATCCGATGCCGCCCGGGTGGCCCTCGCGGTTGGCAAAGATGCAGGCCCCGTCGACGGTGCGGGTCTTGCGCCGCTTCTCGCCGTCGGCCACCTCGTCGGCGGAGACCTCGTCGTCGGGAACCCGCTCGGAGATCCGCAGCTTGCCGTCACGGTGACCCAGGTCGTAGAGCTGCCAGTCGGCACGGGTCAGCTGTGCGGCGAAGCGCTTGGTGCGCTTCTCGTCGTCCTTGTCGGTGAAGTACGCGCCGTGGTTGCAGCAGCCGGTACTGGCCTGCCCGGCCACCGTGCCGTGACACCCGCGACCGAAGATGCACGTCCACCGCGAGCACAACCACGTGAGGTCGGCGCGGATCACGTGCTCGGTGTCTGCCGGGTCGACGAACTCGATCCACTCGCGGGGGAAGTCGAGGGAAACCTCACGCTGCACGGCTCGAGCCTACGGATAGTCTGCGCGGCATGAGACTCGGTGTCCTGGACGTCGGGTCGAACACCGTCCACCTCCTGATCGTCGACGCGCACCGCGGCGCCGAGCCCACGCCGCAGCACTCCGACAAGGCCGAGTTGCGCCTCGCCGAGAACCTCGACAAGCGCGGCAACCTGACGCCGCGCGGCGCCGACGCGCTCGTCCACGCGGTGTCCGAGGCGCGGCGGCAGGCCGTCGCCCAGGGCTGCGACGAGTTGCTCGCCTTCGCCACCAGCGCCGTCCGCGACGCCAACAACAGCGCGCAGGTGCTCAAACGTGTCGCGCGCGAGTGCGACGTCGACCTGCAGGTGCTCTCCGGCGAGGACGAGGCCCGGCTGACCTTCCTCGCCGTCCGCCGCTGGCTGGGTTGGAGCGCGGGAGCGGTCGTCTCGCTCGACATCGGGGGTGGCTCGCTGGAGCTCGCCGCCGGCTCCGACGAGGACCCGCGCGTCGCGGTGTCGGTGCCGCTCGGCGCGGCCCGGCTCACTCGCGACTGGTTCGATGAGGATCCGCCGCCGAAGTCGGCGGTGAACCGGCTGCGCGAGCACGTCGAGGCTGAGCTCACCCGGCCGGTCAAGCTGCTGCTCGAGACCGGGCCGCCCGACCGCGTCGTCGCCACCAGCAAGACCTTCCGCACGCTGGCCCGGCTCTCCGGCGCCGCGCCCAGCTCGGCCGGCCCGCGTACCCCGCGCGTGCTGACCCGAACCGGCCTGACGCAGGTGACGTCGTTCATCTCGCGGATGGCCTCGGCCGACCTCGCCGAACTCGACGGCGTCAGCGTCGGCCGGGCCCACCAGACCCTGGCCGGCAGCATCGTCGCGGCGGCCACCATGGACGCCCTCGGCGTCGACCAGCTCGAGATCTGCCCGTGGGCGTTGCGCGAAGGTGTGATCCTGCGGAGGCTGGACTGGCTCGAGAGCCCGTAGGCACTCCGGACGGGCTAGCGTTCGGGGCATGACGCAGGCGACCCGGGGCGGCCAGCGCAGCGTCCGCACCTCGCGCGCCAAGGTCGGGCTCTCGACGGCGTCGGTGTACCCCGAACCGACGGCCGTCGCCTTCGAGCTCGCGGCCAAGCTCGGCTACGACGGCGTCGAGGTGATGGTCTGGACCGACCCGGTCAGCCAGGACCCGTTCGCCCTGCAGCGGCTGTCTCAGCAGCACGGCGTCGCGATCCTGGCCATCCACGCGCCATGCCTGATCATCACCCAGCGGGTGTGGACGGCCGACCCCTGGACGAAGCTGCAGAAGGCGCAGTTCGCGGCCGAGCTGCTCGGCGCGCAGACCGTCGTCGTGCACCCGCCGTTTCGCTGGCAGCGCGAGTACGCGCGCAGCTTCCGCGCCGGCGTGCAGCGGCTCTCGCAGGAGACCGACGTCCGCTTCGCGGTCGAGAACATGTTCCCGCTGCGGGTGCGCGGGCGCGAGGTGTCGGCCTACCAGCCGTCCTGGGACGTCGCGGCCGAGGAGCCCTACCGCGACTACACGCTCGACCTGTCGCACTCGGCCGTCTCGCACTCGGACTCCCTCGCCATGCTCGACGCGATGGGCGATCGGCTCAGCCACCTGCACGTCGCCGACGGCACCGGCCTGCCGAAGGACGAGCACCTCGTGCCCGGCCGCGGTGACCAGCCGTGCGCCGAGGTCCTGGAGCGCCTCGCGCAGCGCAACTTCACCGGCCACGTCATCGTCGAGATCAACACCCGTCGGGCGCTCGACCGCGTCGAGCGCGAACGTGACCTCACCGAGGCGCTGGCCTTTTGCCGCCTGCACCTCGTCGCGGCGCGGGCGCCCGGGGCGGGTGCAGCAGCGAACCGCCGGCCGGACGGCCACTAGCCTGGTCGCATGACGGATCCCGGTGCCGGCACGGTGGCCATCCTCGGCGGCGGCAGGATCGGCGAGGCGCTGCTGACCGGCTTGCTGCGCGGCGCGCGCGACCCCGACGGCATCGTGGTCAGCGAGAAGTACGCCGGCCGGGCCGACCACCTCGCCGCCACCTTCGGGGTGCAGGTGCTCGAGCCGGTCGAGGCGGTCGGCCGCGCCGAGATCGTCATCCTCGCGGTGAAGCCAGCGGACATCGACGCGCTGCTGGTCCAGATCGCCCCGGCCGTCGGGACCGGGCACATGATCGTGTCGGTGGCGGCCGGCGTGACGACCGCCCGCCTCGAGCGGCACCTGCCCGACGGCGTGCCGGTCGTACGCTGCATCCCCAACACCCCGGCGCTGGTCGGCGAGGCCATGACCGCCGTCTGCGCCGGGTCGCACGCCCACCCCGAACACCTCGAGTTGGCCGAGGCGCTGCTCGCCTCGGTGGGCACGGTGGTGCGGGTGCAGGAGTCCCAGCTCGACGCCGTCACCGCGCTGTCCGGCTCGGGGCCCGCGTACTTCTACCTGCTCGCCGAGGCCATGATCGACGCGGGCGTGCTGCTCGGCCTGCCGCGGGCGCTGGTTGCCGACCTCGTCGTGCAGACCGCGTTGGGCTCGGCCGTCATGCTGCGCGATTCCGGTGAGCATCCGGTGCTGCTGCGCGAAGCGGTCAGCAGCCCGGCCGGAACGACCGTCGCGGGCCTGCGCGAGCTCGAGATCCACGGCGTGCGAGCGGCAGTCATGGCCGCGGTCGAGGCTGCGGCCCGCCGCTCGGCCGAACTGGGGTCGTCCGGCTGATCTGCACAAGCCCATCAAAGCCGCAATTCGGGCGCGTCGCGAATTAAGGTAGCGCTCAGCTATCGCATAGGCCACTTGCGTACCGCTAGTCTCAGCACAGCACGTGCGTGTCCCGTTGTCCGGTGGGGAAGCCGGGCGCCGACACGTGCCGGAAGCGTTCGGTGAGCCACCCATGCCCGAGAAGTCCGTTGACCAGCCCGGCCCGCGCAAGCGTGCCGCGGAGCCGGCCGAGATCCGGCCGGTCGACGCCGGCAACCCCGGCAACCCCGCGCTGTCCGACGTTAAGTTCCTGACCGTTGCCGAGGTCGCCGGCGTCATGCGGGTGTCCAAGATGACCGTCTACCGCATGGTGCACGCCGGCGAGCTGCCGGCCGTCCGGGTCGGCCGCTCCTTCCGGGTGCCCGAGAAGGCGGTCCACGACTACCTGCGCGACGCCTTCATCGAAGCTGGTTAGTAGACTGGCGCTCTCGCCGGGCGGTCGTCCGGGACGGACGATCAACGTTGGGAACTCCCTATGGGCTCAGTCATCAAGAAGCGGCGCAAGCGGATGGCGAAGAAGAAGCACCGCAAGCTGCTGAAGAAGACCCGCGTCCAGCGCCGCAACAAGAAGTAGATCCGGCCGGTGGCTGATGGCCGACGTCGTTCTCGTCACCGGGGTCAGCCGCTTCCTCGGTAGCCGGCTGGCGGCCCAGCTCAGTGCCGACCCCTCGATCGAGCGCGTCATCGGCATCGACACCGCGCCGCCGCGCGAGGCGGACCTCCCGCTGCTCGGGCGCACCGAGTTCGTGCGCGCCGACATCCGCAACCCGTTGGTAGCGAAGGTCATGTCGCAAGCGCGGGTCAGCGTCGTCGCGCACGCCGCGCCGATCGCCTCGCCGCGCGCCGCGGGTGGCCGGGCGGCGATGCAGGAGATGAACGTCATCGGGACGATGCAGCTGCTCTCGGCCTGCCAGAAGTCCGACGACGTGCATCGCCTGGTGGTGCGCTCGACCACCGGCGTCTACGGCTGCACCAGCCGCGACGCAGCCGTCTTCACCGAGGACATGGGCCCGAACGCTGCGGCCGACGACGGCTACGCGAAGGACGCCGTCGAGATCGAGGCCTACGTGCGCGGGTTCGCCCGGCGCCGCCCCGACGTCGATGTCAGCGTGCTGCGGCACGCCCGCGTCGTCGGCCCGACCATCGACACCTCGTTGACCCGCTACCTGGCCGGTCCATTCGTGCCCACGGCGATCGGCTTCGACCCGCGCGTGCAGCTGCTGCACGAGGCCGATGCCGTCGAGGCGCTGCGCCTGGCCACGGTGTCCTCGCGTCCGGGAGTCGTCAACGTCGCCGCCGACGGCGTGCTGGCGCTGTCGCAGGTGATCCGCCGGGCCGGTCGCGTCCGGGTACCGGCGGCGCGGGTCAGCACGGTGGCCGCGCTGCTCAACAACGGCGCCGTCGAACTCGTCGGCGAGGAACGGAGCTGGCTGCGCTTCGGGCGGGTCGTCGACACCACCGCGCTGCACACCCGCTTCGGCTACCAGCCGCGCTACACCACCGGCACCGCGATCGACTCGTTCGCCGCCGCCCAGAGGCACGTGCCCCACGTCGCCCAGACCGGATTGCGCGTAGGCTCGGCCGCACTGCGGTCCCGCCGCTCCCGACGGCTCGCCGTTCCCGGAGCCTGACTCCGCCGATCTGCCGCGGAGGTGACGACGTGGACGCCGACCCCGACAGGACGCGCGACGACGCACGGGTGATCCCGCTGCACGGTGGCCCCCACGATCGGCATCCGAGCGGCCCGTTCAGCCGCGCCCGCCGACTGGCGGCGCGGCGACCGCGGCCAGGACCGGGTCGCGCTGCCGCGTCGGTGACCAGCCTGCCCGCCCCGACGCAGGTGGTCCAGGATCTCGCCGGGACGGCGCTGACGGGCGCCGACCGGCTCGAGGAGCTGCTTGCCTTCGTCCAGCGACGGCTGGCCGGCGACTACGCCGTCGACGAGTTCGGCTTCGACGCCGACCTCACCGACAACGTCGTCCTGCCCGCGTTCAAGACGCTCTACGACCGCTGGTTCCGCGTCGAGGTGAACGGCATGCACCACGTCCCGGCCGAGGGCGGGGCGCTGCTGGTGTCCAACCACGCGGGCGGGCTCTGGGCGCTCGACGCGACGATGGCCGCCGTCGCCGTGCGCGCCGAGCACCCCGCGCACCGGCACCTGCGCTTGCTCGGCGCGGACCTCATCTTCCGGACGCCGGTCGTCGGTGCGGTCGCCCGCAAGTCCGGTGCCACGATGGCGTGCGCCCCCGACGCCGAACGGCTGCTGCGCGCCGGCGAGCTGGTCGGCGTCTTCCCCGAGGGCTTCAAGGGCATCGGCAAGCCGTTTCGCGAGCGCTACAAGCTGCAGCGCTTCGGCCGGGGCGGGTTCGTGCACGCCGCGCTGCGCACCGGCGTGCCGATCATCCCGGTGTCGATCATCGGCTCGGAGGAGATCCATCCGGTGCTGGGCAGGGCCAAGACCCTGGCCCGCGTGCTCAACCTGCCCTACTTCCCGCTGACGCCGACGTTCCCGTGGCTCGGCCCGCTCGGGCTCGTCCCGCTGCCCAGCAAGTGGTACATCGAGTTCGGCGCGCCGATCGCCACCGATCGCTGGGGGCCCGCCGGCGCGGACGATCCGGCAGTGGTCTTCGACCTCACCGACCTGGTTCGGGAGACGATCCAGAGCACGCTCTACCGGTTGCTCGGGCAGCGGCGCTCGGTC
>CAZZZE010000077.1:0-9672 GCA_964658365.1 uncultured Jatrophihabitantaceae bacterium | reverse complement strand
TGTCAGGACGCGGATGTATCAGGAGCCCGCGGACACCGCCGCCTCGACGGCGGCGACGACCTCGTCGGCCAGGGGTTCGGTGCGCGGCCGGAAGCGGTGGCTGACCGTGCCGTCGGCCTCGACGAGGAACTTCTCGAAGTTCCACTGGACGTCGCCGGCCTCGCCGACGTTGTCAGGCGTGCTCTCGAGCTCGGCGTAGAGCGGGTGCCGGCTCTCGCCGTTGACCTCGATCTTGGCGAACATCGGGAAGGTGACGCCGTAGTTGGCGGTGCAGAACTCGGCGATCTCCTCGGCCGAGCCGGGCTCCTGGCCCATGAACTGGTTGCAGGGGAAGCCGAGGATCTCGAGGCCCTGGCCGTGGTAGCGGTCGTAGAGCTCCTGCAGCTGGGTGTACTGCGGGGTCAGGCCGCACTTCGAGGCGACGTTGACGATCAGCAGCGGGTGGCCGCGGTAGTCGGCGAGGCTGGCGGGCTGGCCGGTGAGCGTCTCGAGCGGGATGTCGTAGATAGGGGTCACCCGACGAGTATCGCGGACGGTCCCCCGGTGGCAGCTATGGTCGCCCCATGGGCGATCGACGACACCTGCCGAAGGCGCCGGTGAACCTGGTCCGGCGCCGCCGGCACCCGGCCCAGGGCGAGGTCGCCGACCCGCACGACGAGCACGGCTACGGGCCCGACGGCGGCCAGCACCTGCACTCGGGGGTCGTCGACAGCGCGGTGTACGCCGGCGGCCAGCGACAGCACACCGCCAGCTCCCTCACCGACTGCTACGAGGCGCTGCGTGGGCAGTCCGGGGGCATGGCCTGGATCGGGTTGTACCGCCCGGGGCCGGCGGAGTTGCGCTCGCTCGCCGCCGAGTTCGACCTGCACGAGCTGGCGATCGAGGACGCCATCACCGCACACCAGCGGCCCAAGCTCGAGCGCTACGGCGAGACCCTGTTCGTGGTGCTGCGCGCGGCGCGCTACGTCGACGAGCGCGAGGAGGTCGAGTTCGGCGAGCTGCACATCTTCCTGGGCCGCGACTTCGTCGTCACGGTGCGCCACTCCGAGTCCCCCGACCTCTCCGTCGTGCGCAAGCGCCTGGAGCAGGATCCCGAGCTGCTCGGCCTGGGCACCGAGGCGGTGCTCTACGCGATCCTCGACGCCGTGGTCGACGGCTACGGGCCGGTGGTCGCCGGCATCGAGAACGACGTCGACGAGATCGAGGTGCAGGTCTTCGACGGCGACCCTGCGGTGTCGCGGCGCATCTACGAACTCTCGCGCGAGGTGGTCGACTTCCAGCGGGCCGCCGCGCCGCTCGTCGCGATCCTGGCCTCCCTGGAGGCCGGTTTCGACAAGTACCACGTCGACGAGGAGCTGCGCCGCTCGTTGCGCGACGTCGCCGACCACGTGACCCAGGTCAACGAGCGCGTCGACAGCCTGCGCGTGCTGCTGCGCGACATCCTGCAGGTCAACTCGATCCTGGTCGCGCAGAAGCAGAACGACGAGATGACCGCGCTGTCGCGCACGAGCAATGCCCAGAACGACGAGGTCAAGAAGATCTCGGCCTGGGCCGCGATCGGGTTCGCACCCACGACCATCGCCTCTATCTACGGCATGAACTTCGACCACATGCCGGAACTGGGCTGGTACTTCGGTTACCCGTTCGCGCTGGGCCTGATGGTGCTCGCCGCCGTCGTGCTGTACTGGCTGTTCAAGCGGCGCGGCTGGATCTGAGCCACGGTTCAGGTGCGGCAGGTCGACGCGTGCTCGGGCTGCGAGCGAACCTGCCGGCCGGGCACGGCGGGCTCGGCCTCGGGTGGCTCGGCCGCGATCTCGGCGCGGTCCTGAGGCGGGGCGGTGCGGATCCGCCTGACGAGGGCGGCGCCGCCAACCGCCAGCCCGGCTCCGACGGCCATGACCGCGGCGCCGGCGATCGCGTCGAGCAGGTAGTGGTTGCCGGTGGACAGGACGACCAGCGTCGTCACCAGCGGGTAGGCGACGCCGAGGCACCGGATCCAGGTGCGCGGGTTGTAGCGGACGAGCAGGAAGCCGCACCACAGCGCCCAGCCGACGTGCAGCGACGGCATCGCCGCGAACTGGTTGGTCAGCCCGCCGAGCCCGCGGGGCACGCTGCCCTCGCCGCCCCACCAGCCCCACTGCCGCACGTCGAACAGCGCGTCGGGGATGCCGGCGTGCGCGAGCAGCCGCGGCGGGGCGGTGGGCAGCAGGTAGAAGACGACGAGCCCGAGCAGCGTGCTGCAGGCCAGCGCGGTGCGCGCGGTGCGGTAGTGCTGCCCGTGGCAGCGATACATCCAGATCAGCACGACGGGCGTGATGACGTAGTGCATCGTCGAGTAGAAGTAGGCCGCGGCCACGGCCAGCGGGGTCACGCTGATGAGCGCGTGCGTGAGCAGCTTCTCGGGGGCGAGGTCGACCGACTGCTCCCAGTGCAGGATGTCGCGGCCGTTGCGGGTGGCGATGTGGACGGCCCCGTTCTGCAGGCCGCGACTGAGCTCGTAGGCGCCGTAGATGGCACCGACGAGCACGACCTCGCGCAGCCAGCGGGGCAGGCGGTACACACTCCACCACGGTGCAGCGGTGCGGCCCCCGGTCGTCGCCATGCCCGACAGACTATCCATCCGAGCCGGCGATTCCCGCTGTTTCGCCCCCGCGGGACCGGGATTACTCAGCTGCGCCGGCCTCGGCGAGCACCTGCCGCCGGTCGGTGGTGACGCCGTCGACCCCGAGCTCGCGCAGCTGCCGGCCGCGGCGCGGGTCGTTGACCGTCCAGGCCACGATCGTGGCGAAGCGCTCGTGCAGCGCGTCGATGCTGCGCGCGTCGAGCAGCGAATGCCGGACCGACACCCCCCGCTGCGCGGGCGCCGGATCCCGCAACGCCGCCCGCAGACCCCGCGCGTCCTTGATCGTGCGCCAGGTGCGAAAGCCCGCGTCCGCGTACGCCCGCAGCTCCCACTCGCGATCGGTGCTGACCACGAAACGGTCCGGCCCGGGCAGCAGCTCGGCAAGGGCGTGCGCGAGCCGGCGTTGCGCGGGCGCATCGCGCGGCTTGGGGTCCAGCAGCACGTCGCAGTGCGCGGGGATCCGGGTCAGGACGCCGGTCAGCGTGGCGTCGTGGGGCGGCCCGTAGCCGAGCCGGAAGCGGGCGTTGTCGTGCTGCAGCCACGGGCCGAGCGGGCCGACGCCGAGGTAGTGCGAGACGTAGACCGTGTTCCCGCGGGGCCGCACCTGGACATCGGTCTCGAACATGCCGACGCCGAGGTCGGCGAGCTCACGGCAGCCGGCCGCCGTCGGCGGGGTGCGGTGGGCGACCAGGAACACGCTGCGCAGTATCGCCTCCGGATCGGCAACCGGTCGCGATCCCTAGCCCGACACGATGAGGACAGGTCTCGAACGACCGCCCACGGTTGTTCGGCGAGCCCGGTCAGTCGTAGATGACCGCGGCGCCTCGTCGCCGGAGGTCGGCCAGGCCGTCCTTCATCGCTCGCACCTGCTCGCTGGTGTGGCCCGTCCAGCCTTCGAGCTCACCGACGACACGCACGGGCTCGCGGGTGCGGTAGGAGCGAGTGGGATTGCCGGGAAACTTCTTGTCCGTGACGTTCGGGTCGTCCTCCAGCGCGCCAGTGGGTTCCACCACGTAGATCCGACCGGGTCCCTCGCCCACTGCGAGCTCTGCACCCCAGGCCGCGGCGTCGAGCGTCTCGGTCACGTAGACGTGGTTCATCACCCGCCCGGTCTCGAAGTTCGACAGGTGACCGGGAACCAGCAGGTCGCCGATCGCGAGCTGCGCCTTGGTCCCGTGCAGCAGCACACCGGATTCGTAGACCTCGAACCGTGTCGGACCGCTCGTCATCGTGCGTCCCTTCTCGTGGGTGCGAGAGGGCTGGGCGCCCGAACCCTCCGTGGCACCGATGATGGAGGATGCAGGCTACGGACGGCGGGAGGGCGCTACGTCCTCGCCGGCGCGGCCGGCAGCACGTGGTCCCCGACCTTGTCGGTGCTCAGGCACAGCGAGCAGACGTGCGCGTCGTGGGTGTGGCAGGCGGCCATGTCCGGGCGCTCGAAGTCCTGCCGGCACACGTGACAGGTCAGCTCGACGGCGGAGGGGTTGCCCAGCTCGTCGTACATCGGCAGGTCGATGCCGTCGTCGGTGCGGCGCAGGTAGTAACGGCCCTTGGTGGCCAGCGCGATGGCCGGCGGCAGGACGAGCGCGAGCACGATGGCCACGAGCGGTGAGTAGGGCTTCAGCGTCGAGCCCAGGCCGCCGAAGAAGTCGATCACGGACACGCCGGCGGCGATGATCATCGAGCCGAAGCCGACCGGGTTGACGGCGTACAGCATGCCGCGCCGGAACTCGGGCTTCTTGGGCGAGATCTTGAGCAGGTACTTGTTGATAACGATGTCCGAGGCCACCGTGACCACCCAGGCCATGCCGCAGTTGGCGTACGAGCCCAACAGGGTGTTCAGGAAGCTGAACATGTCGGCTTCCATCAGCACCAGGGCGATGACCAGGTTGAAGGCAAGGAAGACCAGGCGTCCGGGGTAGTGGCGGGTGACCCGGGTGAAGGAGTTCGTCCAGGCCAGCGAGCCGGAGTAGGCGTTGGTCACGTTGATCTTGACCTGGCTGATGACCACGAGGGCCACCGCGAGCGTCATGGCCGCCCAGGACGGCATGAGGTCGCGATAGATCTCGAGGAACTGGTGCACAGGCTGGTTGGCGACCGAGCCGCCGTCGGTGACGTTGGCGATGATGTAGACGGCCAGGAAGAGCCCGATGACCTGCTTGAGCGCGCCGAACACCACCCAGCCCGGCCCGGCGAGGATCACCGCCGTCCACCATCGACGCGCGTTCTCCGGGGTGCGCGCCGGCATGAACCGCAGGTAGTCGATCTGTTCGGCGATCTGCGCGATCAACGACAGGCACACGCCCGCCGCCAGGAACACCGACCCGAGGTCGAAGCCGCCCTTCCCGCTCTTGCCTCCGTAGTCGAAGAACGAGCTGATCGAGTCCGGGTGCTTGACGAGCAGGTAGGCGAAGGGCAGCACCATGAGGATCAGCCAGAGCGGCGTCGTCCAGAGCTGGAGCTTGGTCAGCACCTTCATGCCGTAGATCACGAGCGGGAAGATGATCAGAGTCGACGTGGCGTAGCCGAGCCACAGCGGGATGTGCAACCCGAGTTTCAGGCCCTGAGCCATGATCGAGCCCTCGAGGGCGAAGAAGATGAACGTGAACGACGCGAAGATGACGTTCGTGACGACCGAGCCGTAGTAACCGAAGCCGCTACCGCGCGTGATGAGGTCGAGGTCGAGGTTGTAGCGGGCGGCGTAGTAGGCCAGCGGCAGCCCGGTCAGGAAGATCACGCCGGCGAAGACGGCGATGCCCCACAGCGCGTTGGTCGTGCCGTAGGAGATGCCGATGTTGGCGCCGATCGAGAAGTCGGCCAGGTAGGCGATGCCACCGAGGGCCGAGACGGCCACCACCCCGGTGGACCAGGTGCGATAGCTGCGCGGGGCGAAGCGCAGCGTGTAGTCCTCGAGGGTCTCCCTGGTCGCACCGGCGAGCGGGGTGTCGACGTCGGGCTCGGCAGCGTCCGTGGTCATCGACGAAACGTAGATACCCCGCATTTCGGACGTGGTCAGGCGGTGTTACCAGCGCGTTCCGACCCGGTCAGCTCAGCAGGGCGGCGACGGCGGCGGTCAGCTCGTCGGGGCGGCGCTCGCGCGGGTCGGGCGAGACCTGGACGAACGGGATGCCGGCCGCGGTCGAACCGCCGTCGGCGACGGGGTTGTCGCCGACCATCAGCGCCTGATCGGGCGTGACGTCCAGCGCGGCGCAGGCCAGGCGGAAGATTTCGGGGTCGGGCTTCTCGACGCCGACCTCGTACGACAGCACCAGCGCGTCGATGTCGTCGTCCACGCCGTAGCGGGCCAGCACGGGCCGCGGGTCCCAGCCGATGTTGCTGACCACCGCCACCGGCACCCCGTGCGTGCGCAGCCGGCGCAGCAGCCCGATCGTGTCCGGGAACGGGTGCCAGGCCCGCGCCGACGTCCCGTGCCGGTAGAGCGTCTCGGCGTCCGCGCGGCTCAGCCCGGCGTGCCGGGACAGCCCCGAGTACGCGTCGTGGTGGGCCTGCGCCGAGAGATCCCGCCGGGCCCAGAGCTCGGCCATGTCGTCGGGCAGCACCTCCGGTGCGGTGCTGCCGTTGATGCCGCCGAAGCGCTCCATGGCCGGCGCCAGGTGCAGGTAGTCGGAACCCAGCGCGCGCAGCAGGGACTCGAGCGCCGATTCGATGTGGAACAGCGTGCCCGAGAAGTCGAACAGCACGGCCGACGGGCCGCCACTGCGGGTGGAAAGGTCGTCGAGGATCTGCTCGGTCGAGGCGTGCGGGTCGAGGTCCTCGGGGGCGCGCGCACCCAGCGTCGTGCGCGCCGCGCGGGCGTACGCCGCGGCCATGCCGTCGAACAGGTCAGGGGTCAGTCCGGCGCCGGCCTGCGTGCGGGCGATCTCGAGCATCTCGCCGACGTAGCGATCGGCCTTGGTCGCCGCGAGCGCGGCGTCGTGCGGCCAGCCGGGGACCTCCTGCGGCCAGGTGCGGGTGGTGTCGGCGAAGAACTCGGCCAGCACGCCGTGGTGCCGCGCGGTCAGCATGGCCTGCAGCACCAGTGCTTTGGTGCCCTTGTACATCGAGGCGGTGCACATCTTCAGCGCGGACGCGCTGCCCGGCGGTCCGGGCAGCCGCACGACGTCCAGCCAGGGGCCGGCGACCTCCTCGGCGCGCGGACCGCAGACGTAGACGCGCGTGGGCCGATCCGACGTCGGCGGACCCCCGGAGATCGAGCCGTCGACGAGTTCGAGCCCGGCCTCGGCCAGCGTCGCCGCGACCGCCGCCAGCGTCGTCGGGCTGATCGCGTTGAGGTCCACGACCAGCGGGTGCACCTGCGCCTGTGCCGCGGAGTCGGTGATCTGCTGGGCCACGGCCAGCGCCTCGCCGGGCGGCACCGTCGACACGACGAGGTCGCAGGCCACGACCTCGCGCATCGTGTCGACGACGCGCACTCCCGCGGCCCCGGCCAGGGCCCGCGTCCGCGCGCTGCGCCCCGCCAGGCAGGTGAGTACCTCGGCCCCGCCGGCGAGCCAGTTCGCGCCGAGGGCGCTGCCCATCGCGCCCGCCCCGACCAATCCGACAGTCGTCACCGGCCCGAGCTTAGGGCGCGCGGCCGTCGATACGCTGCGCCGGTGGACCAGGAGCAGCTGCCCCTGACCGGCGAGCGCACCGTCCCCGGCGTCCCGGCCGAGAACTACTGGTTCCGGCGGCACGAGGCGGCCTACGAGTTCGCCCTGCCGCACGTGCGCGGCCGCCTGCTCGAGGTCGGCTGCGGCGAGGGGTACGGCACCGCCCTGCTCGCCACGGCGGCCGCGTCGGTGATCGGCGTCGACTACGACGTCGCCACCGTCGCGCACGCAGCACGGCACTACGCCCGGCCCGGCTTCGTCCGGGCGAACCTGGCCGCGCTACCGGTCGCCGACGCCGCGGTCGACGTCCTGGCCACCCTGCAGGTGATCGAGCACGTCTGGGACCACCCGCAGTTCGTGCGCGAGTGCCGGCGGGTGCTGCGCCACGACGGCCTGCTGCTCGTCACCACGCCGAACCGGTTGACCTTCTCCCCCGGCCGCGAGACGCCGCTGAACCCGTTCCACACCAGGGAGTTCAGCGCGCCGGAGCTGATCGAGTTGCTGCAGCGCTGCCGGGTCGAGGTCACCTGGGTGGGCGGCCTGCACGCCGGCCCGGCCCTGGTCGCAATGGATCAGCGGTACGGCGGCTCGTTCGTCGGCGCCCAGCTGGCGCGGCCGCCGGGCGACTGGGCGCCTGCGCTGCGGGCCGACGTCGCGACCGTCGACACCGCGCACTTCGAGGTCCTCAGTGCCGGTGACCGCGACGTCGACGAGTCACTCGACCTCGTCGTGCTGGCCCGGCCCGCCTGATCGGTACGCCGCCCGCAGGCCCGACAGCAACAGCGGCACGCCGATGCCCAGGGCCAGCACGCCGAGCAGCAGGTACCGCCCGGACCGGTCGGCGGAGGCGGTGTCGGCGTCGTCGACGAAGATCGCCGGCAGCCCGGTGCAGGCCACGTGGACGGCGCCCGTCACCGGCGCCACGAACGTGCCGATCACGTTGGTCGCCTTACTGGTCGACGGCTCGGCCGTGAGGGCCAGCGACCGCTGGTCACCGGCCTGCACCGTGTAGGTGCAGACGAGCGCGGCAGGCACGAGACCGAGGTTCTGCTCGGCCTCGACGCCCCCGTGGACGGCGAGGTGATACTGGCGGCCCTGCGTGACGCCGACGTCGTAGGGGGCGACCGCGTCCGCGGCGTAGGAGTGCGGCTCGTCCGACGCGGTGAACCGGTAGGCCCCGCAGAGCACGAGCCCGACGACCACCAGCACGACACCGATCAGACCCAACCGGTGGCCCGCGCCGGCCCGCTTCGCGGGCTGCTGCTGATGGGCCGGATGCACCCCCGCAGATTAGCCCGGCGGGTCAGAAGATCGGGCGGCCCGGCACGCGGCGGTCGCGGATCACCCGCGCCGGGGCGCCGACCGCGACGCAGTAGGGCGGCAGGTCGCGGGTGACCACCGCGTTGGCGCCGACCACCGAGCCCTCGCCCACCACGACGCCGCGCACGATCGTCACCTTGGTGCCGATCCACACGTCCGGTTCGATGCGGACGCGCGCCTTCGCGATCCCCTGGTCCTTGATCGGGACGTCGAGGGCGTCGAAGCGGTGATCGAAGTCCGAGACGTACACGTGATCGGCGAACAGCGCCGCCGCCCCGATCTCGACGTCGAGGTAACAGTTGATCGAGTTCTCGCGGCCCAGGACGCTCTTGTCGCCGACGCTCAGCGTCCCCTCGTGGCAGCGGATCGCGGTATTGGCGCCGATGTGCAGCCAGCGGCCGAGGATCAGCCGGCCGAGCCCGCGCCGGGCGTAGAGCTCGACGCCACGATCGAGGAAGACGAAGCCACGCGTGATGACGTGCGGGTTGGCGAGCTTGAACCGCAGGAAGCGCCAGTAGCGCACGAGGTACCACGGCGTCCACGCCCGGTGCCGGATCACCCAGCGCAGCGAGGCGACGGTGACGAAGCGGGGGCTGCGCCAGGGATCGCGGTCAGGACGCCGCAGCACTGCCGCTCCCGTCGATGCCCAGCGCGGCGGGCAGCTCGGCGGGCGTGGCGCACACGCACCTGACCCCGGCCGCCTCGAGCTCGCCCGGGCCGCCGTACCCCCAGCCGGCCCCGACCGTATCGATCCCGTAGGCCCGTGCGCCGACGACGTCGTGCTCCCGGTCGCCGACCATCAGCACCGTGTCCGGCGCCGGGTTGCCGAGGCGCCGCAACACCTCCTCGACAACGAGCGCCTTCGTGCCGCGAGAACCGTCGTCGAGGTCGCCGCCGACGGTGACGAAGAAGTCCGCGAAACCGAGGCGTTCGACGATCGGCACCGCCTGCGCCTCCGGTTTGCTGGTGGCCACCGCCATGGTGAGCCCGGCCGCGCGCACCGCGCTCAGCGCGTCGCCGATGCCCTCGTAGGCGGTGGTGTCATACATCGCGCCGGCGCGATAGAACGCGCGGTAGGAGTCGATGACGTCCCACAGCTCGACGCCCGCGGGCAGGTAG
>CAZZZE010000076.1:0-9810 GCA_964658365.1 uncultured Jatrophihabitantaceae bacterium | reverse complement strand
CGCCCAGCGTGCCGATCACCGCGATGAGCTTCGGGCTGTACCTGCTGGCTCGGGTGGCCGGGGGCCGGCTGCGCGCTCGGCGGCGAGCGCCGAGTCCGACGAGCTAGTTCAGGCGCTGCGGCGGTGCGGGGAGGCGGCGAGCAGCTCGACCCGGCGCGAGTCGATGCTCTGGCCGTTGGGCAGCAGCTCGCCGAAGTCCTCGAAGACCACCACGCCGTTGCACAGCAGGCTCCAGCCCTGCTCGGGACGGGCCGAGACGACGTGTGCGGCGTCGCGGTCGAAGTCGTCCGCGGCGGGGCAGCACGGGGTGTGCCGGCAGAGGTGCGCGGTCTGGGTGTCGATCTGAGTGTTCGTCATGTCGGTGTCCTGTAATCGCTTTCAGTGGCTCGGAACAAGTGTGCACGCGATTTCCCACTTGTAAAGCGTCCCCGCCGGGCTCGCTCAGTTAATGAAGACATGACGTCGCGGGTCTGTGTGTGATTCGTGTGAGACCGTGACCAAGCCGTGATGTTAGACTCATCACATACCAGCCTGAACCGGACAATCACGTGCGGCCGTCCCGCTCCTGAGCCCGGTGCAGTACCCGCTGCCGCGGCACCCAGTCGGCCAGGACCGCCGGGAAACCGGCCCGCACCGCGGCGCGGACGACCTCGTCGTCATCGTCGATCAGCGCGGCAACCCCGCGGGCGGCGAGCTCGGCCAGGACCGACAGCTTGTAGCGCCGGGCCGGGCGGTAGTCACCCCCCGGCCGCATGTGCAGCTCGGCGGCCGGCAGGCCATGTGCTCTCAGCCACGAACTGGTCACAGAGCGTAACCACTCCGGTCGTCCGGTCAACCAGACGATCTCGTGCTTGCGACCCAGGTCGGCCACCAGCCGCGCGCCCTCGGCGAGCAGCGGGTCGTCGGCCGCCTCGTCGAAGAACTCGTCCCAGGCACGCCGCTCGAGGTGGTGCAGGCGATGCCGGACGTCGGCGACGACACCGTCGATGTCGAAAACCGCCAGCACGACGCCACTGTAATGAGGCGGCTACGATCGTTAACTCGTGCGCTTCCTCGGAACTCCCGCGACGTTCGATCTCACCTACGACGACGTCTTCATGGTCCCGGCCCGCTCCGACGTGGGCTCCCGGTTCGACGTTGATCTGTCGACCAACGACAGCAGCGGCACGACCATCCCGATCGTCGTGGCCAACATGACCGCAGTGGCCGGCCGCCGGATGGCCGAGACCGTCGCGCGGCGCGGCGGCCTGACCGTCCTGCCCCAGGACATCCCGGTCGACGTCGTGCGCGAGGTCGTCGGCTGGGTCAAGCAGCGCGACCTCGTCGTCGACACCGCCATCACGCTCTCGCCGCACAGCACGGTCAGCGACGCGGTGGCCCTGCTGCCCAAGCGCGCGCACGGCGCGCTCGTCGTGGTCGACGAGCACCGGCGGCCCGTGGGCGTGGTGACCGAGGCGGACTGCGCCGGGGCCGAGCGCTTCGCCCAGCTCAGCCAGGTCATGACTGCCGACCCGCTGACCCTGACCGCACCGCTCGATCCGGCGCGCGCCTTCGCCGAGCTCGACCGCCAGCGCCGCAAGCTCGCCCCGGTGATCGACGCCGACGGCGTGCTGGTCGGCATCCTGACCCGCACCGGGGCGCTGCGCTCGACGATCTATCAGCCCGCGGTCGACGCCGGCAACCGGCTGCGGGTCGCGGCGGCCATGGGCGTCAACGGCGACGTCAAGAGCCGCGCCGCCGAGCTGCTCGACACCGGCGTCGACGTGCTGGTGCTCGACACCGCCCACGGCCACCAGCGGCGCATGCTCGACGCGCTACAGGCCGTCCGCGCGCTGGCCCCGGCCGTCCCGATCGTGGCCGGCAACATCGTCTCTGGCGAGGGCACCCGCGAGCTCATCGGGGCCGGGGCCGACATCGTCAAGGTCGGCGTCGGGCCAGGCGCCATGTGCACCACCCGGATGATGACCGGCGTCGGGCGCCCGCAGTTCTCGGCCGTGCTCGAGTGCGCGGCCGCGGCGCGGGAGCTGGGCAAGCACGTGTGGGCCGACGGGGGAGTGCGGCACCCCCGAGACGTCGCGCTGGCGCTGGCCGCCGGCGCGTCGTCGGTGATGATCGGCTCGTGGTTCGCCGGTACCTACGAGTCGCCCGGCGACCTGCACGTCGCACCCGACGGCCGCGCCTACAAGGACAGTTTCGGCATGGCCTCGGCCCGCGCCGTGGCCAGCCGGACCACAGCCGAGACCGCCTTCGAGCGGGCGCGCAAGGCGCTGTTCGAGGAAGGCATCTCCAGCGGCCGGATGTTCCTCGACCCGGCCCGTCCCGGCGTCGAGGACCTCATCGACACCATCACCGCCGGTGTCCGGTCGGCCTGCACGTACACCGGTGCGGCCACGCTCGCCGACCTGCACGAGCGCGCCGTCGTCGGCATCCAGAGCTCGGCCGGCTACGCCGAGGGTCGGCCGCTGCACACGGGCTGGTAACCGCCCTCCCGCGCAGCGCCAGCCGGACCTCAGTGGCCGTGCACACCGGCCGATGGGACAGTGGAGCGATGGGCCACGACCACGACACCCACGCCGCGAGCGCGGCCGACCGGCGCTGGTTGCTCGCCAGCCTCGGGGTGATCGTCGCGTTCATGCTCGCCGAGGTCGTCGCCGGCCTGCTCGCCCATTCCTTGGCCCTGCTCGCCGACGCCGGGCACATGCTCACCGACGCCGCGGCGCTCGGCCTGGCGGTCATCACCTCGCGCGTCGCCGAGCGGCCCGCGCGGGGCGCCTTCACCTACGGCTTCGCCCGCGTGGATGCGCTGTCCGGGCAGGCGAACGGCATCACGCTGCTGCTGCTCGCGGTCTGGTTCGTCGTCGAGGGTGTGCAGCGCCTGCTCGACCCGTCCCAGGTGCAGGGCGGGATCGTCGTCGTGGTCGCCGCGGTCGGGGCCGCCGTCAACGTGCTGGCCACCTGGCTGGCCGGGCGGGCCGACCGCTCGGGCCTCAACGTCCGCGGGGTCCTGGCCCACCTGACCTCCGACATCTGGGCGTTCGGCGCGACGCTCGTCTCCGGCGTCGTGGTCCTGACCACCGGGTGGTTGCGCGCCGACGCGGTGGCCACGTTCGTGGTCGCCGCGCTGATGGCCTGGACGGGCACCAGCCTGGTGCGGGCCGCGAACCGGGTCTTCCTCGAGGCGGCACCGCAGGGACTCGACCCGGCCGACATCGGCGCCACCCTGGTGGCCGCCGACGGCGTGGCCGAGGTGCACGACCTGCACGTGTGGATCATCGGGCCCAACGCCATCGCGCTGTCCGCGCACGTCCTGGTCGACCGCAACTACGACTGCCATGCGGTGTCGTCGGGGCTGCGCGGGATGCTCGGCGAGCGCTACGGCATCGGTCACGTGACGCTGCAGGCCGACCACGCCGACGCCCGCGACCACACCGGGCACCGGGCCGAGGAATGCGCCGACTCGCACGGCGTCGTCCACTCCGCGACCGCGGTCGCTCCGGGTGGTACCCCTCACCCCTGAGGGGCATGATCGGCCCATGCTGCTGCCCATGTCGCCGACGAGCTCGATGTTCCTCCTGGCCGAGACTCGCGAGAACCCGATGCACGTGGCCAGCCTGCAGCTGTTCCAGCCGCCGGACGGCGCCACCGCGCTCGACGTCCGCGCGATGTTCGAGGAGGCGATCGCCGACAACGAGGTGTCGCCGCTGTTCCGCAAGCGGCCCAAGCGCTCGCTCACCACGCTCGGCCAGTGGGGGTGGGTCCAGGACGACGCGTTCGACCTCGAGCATCACGTGCGGCGCAGCGCACTGCCTCAGCCGGGCCGGGTCCGTGACCTGCTGGTGCTGTGCTCGCGGCTGCACTCGACGCTGCTCGACCGGCAGCGTCCGCTGTGGGAGATGCACCTGATCGAGGGCCTCGAGGACGGCCGGTACGCCGTCTACTTCAAGGTGCACCACTCGCTCGTCGACGGAGTGTCGGCGATGCGGATGATCTCCACGATGCTGAGCACCGACGCCGACGAGCGTGGCATGCCTGCGCCGTGGGCGCCGCGTGAGAAGCGGCGCCGGTCCGACTCGGGCGCGGGGCGCAGCCCGGCGGCCAATGCCGCGGCGATGGTGCGCGACCTCGCCGGTCTCGCGCCCGCCCTGGCCCGTACCGCCCGCGGTGCCCTGCGCAACGAGGGCGGCGCCGTGTCGCTGTCAGCGCCGCGCACGATGTTCAACGTGGGCATCACCGGGGCCCGCCGCTTCGCCGGCCAGTCCTGGCCGATGGACCGCGTTCAACGGGTGGCCAAGGCCGCCGACGCGACCGTCAACGACGTGGTGCTGGCGATGTGTTCCGGTGCGCTGCGCCGCTACATGGCCGAGCTCGACGAGCTGCCCGAGCAGTCGCTGATCGCGATGGTGCCGGTGTCGCTGCACCGACCCGACAGCGGCGGCGACGGCGATGGCGGCGGCAACGCGGTCGGCGAGGTGATGTGCCGCCTCGGCACCGACCTCGACGACCCGGCGCAGCGGCTGGCCACCGTCCACCGCTCGATGGCCGACGGCAAGCAGGCCCTCGGCAGCATGAGCCAGAACCAGATCCTGGCCATGAGCGCGCTCGGCATCAGCCCGCTCGGGCTATGGCCCGCGCTGCGGCTGACCGAGCGGGTGCGGCCGCCCTTCAACGTGATCATCTCGAACGTGCCCGGGCCCACCGAACCGCTGTACTGGAACGGCGCCCGCCTCGACGGGCTGTACCCGCTGTCGATCCCTCTCGACGGCCAGGCCCTGAACATCACCTGCACGACCTACTCGAACGAGATCGCGTTCGGGCTCACCGGCTGCCGGCGCACAGTGCCGCACCTGCAGGTGATGCTCACCTATCTGAGCGAGGAGCTGGACGCGCTCGAGCACGCCGCCGGGCTCTAAGGGGTCACAGCGCGTTCAGGTCGACCCGGGCCAGGCGCTGCATCAGCCGCGGCGAGAGCCGGCTCACCGCTCGCAGCACCTTGGCCTCGGGGGTGACGTGCACGATGGGCCGGCCGTCCGTGGCGGCCCGGACGAGCTGGCGCGCGACCTTGTCGGGTGAGTAGTTGCGCCGGCGGTAGGTGGCGATCTGGTGATCGCGCCGGGCCGCTGCGGTCGCCTCGTCGACGCCCACGTGCACCGTGCTCGCGGAGATGTTCGAGTCGACGACGCCCGGGCACACCGCGGTGACGGTGATGCCCTCGCAGGCGAGCTCGGCCTGCAGGCACTCGGTGAGCATGAGCACCGCGGCCTTGGTCGTGGCGTAGGCCGGCCACGCGGTCGACGGCGTGTACGCCGCCGCCGAGGCGACGTTGACGATCGTGCCGCCCTGGCCGCGCTCGACCAGCTGCGCCGCGAACAGCCGGCTGCCGTGGATGACCGACCAGAGGTTGACGTTCACCACGCGACCCCAGTCGGCGGCGGTGGTGCCGAGCAGCGGCCCGCCCATGCCGATGCCGGCGTTGTTGACCACGACGTCCGGGACGCCGTGCTCGGCGCGGACGTCGCGGGCGAAGGCCTCCCACGCCTCAACGTCGCTGACGTCGAGATGCATCGACCACGCGTCGACGCCGAGTTCCCTGAGCTCGCCGACGGTCTGCTTGGACCCGACGTCATCGATGTCGGCGACCAGCACGTCGGCGCCCTGGCGGGCGTACTCCAGCGCCGTGGCCCGGCCGATACCTCCGGCTCCGCCGGTGACGACCACGAAGTGCCCGGCATGCGGGCCGCGGGTGGCCGGTCGGCCCGACGGCCGCGGCCGGTCCAGGCCGGCGATGAACTCGGTGGCCAACCGGGCGATCACGTCGGGACGCTCGCTGACGATCCAGTGGCCGCCGGCGACCTCGTGCACGGTGAGGTCGTCGACCCAGGGCCGGGCGCTCTCGACGGCGAAGTCGTAGCCGACGTAGGGGTCCTTGCGCGGCACGATGATCTGCACCGGGATGGTCGTGCGCACCGGCCTTGGTCGGCGGCCGATGTTGGCGCGGTAGAGCTGCAGGCCGTTGATCTTCTCCGGCAGCCCGCGCTGCGGCTCGTCGGCCGCGCGGCGGGAGCTGTGCGTCCCGCGGGAGCCGAACTCGGCGAGGCGGTCCAGGACGCCCGTGCGGGCCAGCAGCTCGGGCAGGGCCGGCAGCTGGAAGACGCCGATGTAGTACGAGTGGGCCACCTGGCGCAACTTCGCGCGGGTGCCGTGACGCAGGTCGCGCAGCCACGCGCCCGCGTAGTCCAGCGACGGCGCCGAGATGGACGTGTAGGAGGTGATGCGGCCCTGTAGGTCGGCCGTGGTGACGGCGGCCCAGGCCTGCGTCGAACCCCAGTCGTGGCCCATGACGTGCACGGGTGCGTCGGGACTGGTCGCGTCGATGACCGCGGTGAAGTCCGCGACCAGCTGCTCGATGCGGTACGCGCTCGTGCCGCCCGGCTTGTCGGACTCGCCGGTGCCGCGCGCGTCGTACTGCACGACGTGGAACCGCTCGGCGAGCAGTGCCGCGGCCGGGTCCCAGACGGAGTGGTTGTCGGGGTAGCCGTGCATCAGCACGAGCGTGGGGGAGTCCGGGTCGCCGGATTCGTAGACGGCCAGGCCGACCCCGTCGCTGGAGCGAACCCGTCGAGGGAAGGCCGTCATCCGGCCAGTCAAGCACCCAGCGCAGCGGCTCGCGAGGGGAACAGCGGCAGGATCATGTCGTCGCCGGTGATGGCCAGCGGACGCAGCACCGCACGCGACGTCGAGATGAAGCGCACGTCGGTGCCGCGGTCGCCGGCGAGGCGGACGACGTCGACGAGCATCCCGATCGCCGCCGCCGACAGCAGCGTCACCTCGTCGAGCTGGACGAGCAGCACGTCGATCCGCGGGCCGGTGGCCTCGACCAGGCGGCGGCGCACTGCCGGGGTGACCGAGAAATCGAGGTCGCCCGCGACGTCGGCGATGACGATGCCCGTGCCGGCCGGGCGCAGCCGCACAAGGCGGTCGGCGAGATCAGGATTGGAAGTCATGGCAGTCCTCGAGGCAGCAGGTACTCGGGACTCAGGTCCGGAGCACGGCTAACTGCCTAACCGCGTCGTCGATCCTACGACACAACGGAAGGTCAACACCGGAAATAGACGCACCCAGACGGCCCGGACGCTCGACTGGCTATACAAACCCGACAAACCGGGCACCATGGTCGGTCGCCACCTGCTCGCCGGCGGCCACCGGGCCCGGCGGGGTGCCGTCGCCGAACGGCCGGCCGCCGAGCGACTCGCGCCCGTGCGGCGTGAGCCAGCCCGCGGTGTCCGGACCGAGCGGCACGATGCCCGACGGGTTCAGGTTGCGGTGCACGCCGTAGTAGTGCTGCTTGATCTGCACGAAGTCGGTGGTGTCTCCGAAGCCGGGGGTCTGGAACAGGTCGCGCGCGTAAGCCCACAGAGCGGGGAACTCGATCAGCTTCTGCCGGTTGCACTTGAAGTGCCCGTGGTAGACGGCGTCGAAGCGGGCCAGGGTGGTGAACAGGCGGACGTCGGCCTCGGTGATCGTGTCGCCGACGAGGTAGCGCCGCTCGCCCAGCCGGTCCTCGAGCCAGTCCAGCCGCCCGAACAGTTGCGCGTAGGCCTGCTCGTAGGCCTCCTGCGACGTGGCGAAGCCGCAGCGGTAGACGCCGTTGTTGACGTCGGTGAAGACCAGCTCGGCGACCTCGTCGATCTCTTCGCGCAGCGCCTCGGGGTAGAGCTCGGGCGCGCCGTCGCGGTGGAAGGCCGTCCACTCGAGCGACATGTCGATCGTCATCTGCTTGTAGTCGTTGGTGACGACCGCGCCGGTGGGGACGTCGACGAACGCCGGCACGGTGATGCCGCGCGGGTAGTCGGGGTCGCGGGCGAAGAACGCCTGCTGCAGGCGTTCGATCTTCAGCACCGGATCGACGCCGTCCGGGTCGAGGTCGAAGGTCCAGCTGCGCTCGTCGTGCGTCGGGCCGCAGATGCCTTGCGAGATCGCGGCTTCGAGACCGAGCAGCCGGCGCACGATGGTCGCCCGGTTGGCCCAGGGGCAGGCCCGGGCGACGATCAAGCGGTAGCGGCCGGCCTCGACCGGGTAGCCGTCGCGGCCGTCGGCGGTGATGCGGGTGCTCAGGTAGTTCTGGTCGCGCCGGAAGCTGCCGTCGGTGCCGAGGTCCTTCGTGTCGGCGGCCATCAGGCTCCGGTCCCCTGGGAGCCCTGCGCCTCGAGCGCTACTGGCTGCCAGGCGTTCCACTCCGCGAGCCGGGACTCGTAGTCGGCCGTGGCGATGGCCAGCGGCGCCTCGCCCAGGAACACCCGCAGCGGCGGGTTCTCGGCGTCGACGATCCTCAACACCGCGGCGGCGCTGGCGGTCGGGTCGCCCGGGGAGCTCGTCCGGCTCGCCCGGGCCTTGGTCGCGGCCTCGCGGACCTGCGCGTAGTCGGGCAGTTCGGTGGCGTGCTTGGCCGACGCACCGCCCCAGTCGGTCGAGAACCCGCCCGGTTCGATGAGCGTCACCGTGATGCCGAAGGCGGCGACCTCCTGGGCGAGCGCCTGGCTGAAACCCTCGAGCGCCCACTTCGACGCGTGGTACATGCCGACCATCTGGAAGGCGCTGATGCCGCCGATGGACGACACCTGCAGGATGTGCCCCGAGCCCTGCGCCCGCAGCAACGGCAGGGCGGCCTGCGTCACCCAGAGCGCGCCGAACAGGTTGGTCTCCATCTGCGCGCGGGCCTCGTCCTCGCTGATCTCCTCGATCATGCCGAACTGGCCGTAGCCGGCGTTGTTCACCACGACGTCGAGCCGGCCGAAGTGCTCGTGGGCCCGCGCCACGGCGGCGAAGTCGGCCGCGCGGTCGTTCACGTCGAGGGTGAGCGGCAGCAACCGGTCGCCGTAGGTCGCGGCCAGATCGTCGAGGGTCGTGGCGTCGCGGGCCGTGGCCGCGACCGAGTCGCCGCGTTCGAGAGCCGCGATCGTCCACTCGCGCCCGAAGCCACGGGATGCCCCCGTGATGAACCAGATCTTCGTCATGCCCTCCTTCCTACTCCTGCCGGAGGGCCAGCACCTGCGCGCACCCGAGGGCCACTCCACCGACCAGGACGGGCACCAGGCCGAGCGCCACCGGCAGCGACGTCAGTCTGGCCAGCTGGCCGATCAGAGGCGGGCCACAGACGAACCCGGCCCAGCCCAGCCCGGACACGCCGGCCACTCCGACGCCCGGGTGGATGCCGGGCAATCGGCCGGCGGCACTGAACGCCGACGGCACGACCGCCCCGAGCCCGAGTCCGAGCGCGAAGAACCCGGCGATCCCGACCGCCACCTGACCGATCAGCAGCGCGGCGAGGAAGGCCAGCGCTGCGACGCCGGCCAGGGCCGGCAACAACCGGTGGACGGGCAGCGCGGCCACCATCCGATCGCCGCCGGCGCGCACCACGAACATGGCCAGCGCGAACCCGGTGTAGCCCAGGCCGGCGGCGGCCGCGCTGCCGCCGAGGGAGTCACGCAGGTATACCGACGACCAGTCGGCCGCGGCGCCCTCGCACAGCATGGAGGCGAACGCGATGCCGCCCAGGGCGAGCATCCCGCGGGAGAACCGGCGGGCCGGCGCGGCCCCGAGGTCGGGCGTGTGGGCCGGTGCCGAACCGGTGCGGTCGGTGAGCATCCGCGCGGTCAACAGGCCGGCGACGATCATCACCGGGATACCGAGGACGAGCAGCTGCACCGACAGCTCGACGCCCAGCGCAACGCCGAGCGTGCCGGCGCCGGCGCCCGCGAACGCGCCCACGCTCCAGTAGGCGTGGATGCCGTTCATCAACGCCCGCCGGCGGGC
>CAZZZE010000075.1:4620-9887 GCA_964658365.1 uncultured Jatrophihabitantaceae bacterium | reverse complement strand
CACGTCACCGGAGGACTGCCGCATGTTGGTGAGCTTCTTCTCCTTCGTCGGGTTGACGTCCATGTCGTCGGCCCGGGAGTTCTCACCCACGATCATGCCCTCGTAGACCTCGGTGCTGGGCCCGACGAACATGGTGCCGCGTTCCTGCAGGTTGGCCAGCGCGAAACCGGTGGTGACGCCCTTGCGGTCGGCGACCAGCGAGCCGGAAGGCCGGGTGCGGATGTCGCCCGTCCACGGCGCGTAGCCCTCGTGGATGTGGTGCAGCAGGCCGGTGCCGCGGGTCTCGGTGAGGAACTCCGTGCGGAAGCCGATCAGCCCGCGGGCCGGCACGACGTACTCCATGCGGATCCAGCCCGTGCCGTGGTCGACCATCTGCTCGAGGCGACCCTTGCGCAGCGCCAGCAGCTGAATGATCACGCCCTGGTACTCGGACGGGATGTCGATGGTCATGCGTTCCATCGGCTCGTGCAGCTTGCCGTCGACGGTGCGGGTGACCACCTGCGGCTTGCCGACGGTGATCTCGAAGCCCTCGCGACGCATGACCTCGACGAGGATGGCCAGTTGCAGCTCGCCGCGGCCCTGCACCTCCCACGTGTCGGGGCGCTCGGTGGGCAGCACCCGGATCGAGACGTTGCCGACGAGCTCGGCGTCGAGGCGGTTGATGACCTGGCGGGCGGTGAGCTTCTTGCCCGACTTGCCGGCCAGCGGCGAGGTGTTGATACCGATGGTCATCGAGATCGACGGCTCGTCGATGGTGATGACCGGCAGCGGCCGCGGGTCGTTCGGGTCGGCGAGCGTCTCGCCGATGGTGATCTCGGGGATGCCGGCGATGGCCACGATGTCGCCGGGGCCGGCGGAGTCGGCCGGGTAGCGGTCGAGCGCCCTCGTCATCAGCAGTTCGGTGATCTTGACGCGCTCGACGGTGCCGTTCGCACGACACCACGCGGCCTGCTGGCCCTTGTTCAGGGTGCCGTTGTGCACGCGGCACAGCGCCAGGCGCCCGAGGTAGGGCGACGCGTCGAGGTTGGTGACGTGCGCCTGCAGCGGCGCGTCGGGGTCGAAGGTCGGCGCGGGGATCGACTCGAGGATGGTCTGGAACAGCGGCGCGAGGTCCTCCTCCTCCGGCATCCCGCCGTCCTCGGGGCGCTTGAGCGACGCACGGCCGGCCTTCGCCGAGGCATACACGATGGGGAACTCGATCTGCTTCTCGTTCGCGTCGAGGTCGAGGAACAGCTCGTAGGCCTCGTCGACGACCTCGGCGATGCGGGAGTCGGGACGGTCGACCTTGTTGATGACCAGCACCACCGGCATCCCCGCCTCGAGGGCCTTGCGCAGCACGAAGCGCGTCTGCGGCAGCGGACCCTCGGAGGCGTCGACGAGCAGCAGCACACCGTCGACCATGGACAGTCCGCGCTCGACCTCGCCGCCGAAGTCGGCGTGGCCCGGGGTGTCGATGATGTTGATGACGACCCGCTCACCGGTAGGCGTCACGTGGTCCACGGCCGTGTTCTTGGCCAGGATCGTGATGCCCTTCTCACGCTCCAGGTCGTTGGAGTCCATGACGCGTTCGTTGACGTCGCCGGTGTCGGCCTGGTGGGCGGTGAACGCCCCGGACTGCCAGAGCATGGCGTCGACCAGCGTCGTCTTCCCGTGGTCGACGTGGGCCACGATGGCCACGTTGCGCAGATCGTCACGGGTTGCCAACAGACTCACTCCTGAAAAGAAAACAGCCGGAGGTTCCGAGTCTACGGGGCTTGCGAGGCCTGACTGACCACTCCGTGGTCGGCGATGATGCGTTGGTAGAGCAGGGCCGAGCGTTTGAGGCGCCGCTGCTGGGTGGCGAAGTCGACGTGCACGATGCCGAAGCGCTGGGAGTAACCCCACGCCCACTCGAAGTTGTCGAGCAGCGACCAGACGAAGTACCCGCGCAGGTCGATGCCCGCCTCGAGCGCTGCGCCGACCGCGGCGATGTGGTCGGCGAGGTAGCGTGCGCGCCCGCTGTCGTCGACGACATCGGTCACGCCGTCGACCGCGTCGGGGTACGCCGCGCCGTTCTCGGTGACCACCATCGGCACACCCGGGTAGTCGCGGTGCAGCCCGACGAGCAGCTCGGTGAGGCTGGGTGCCTCCACGCGCCAGCCCATCCCGGTGTGCGGCGCGGGCTGCGGGTGCACGAACACGTCCTGGGTGCCCGGGTGCAGGACGGGGTCGGCGGGATCGGCGGGCCCCGCCCCGACCAGGGTCGGCGTGTAGTAGTTCACGCCCAGGAAGTCGATCGGCGCCGCGACCGCGGCGAGATCGCCGTCGCGGACGAATCCCCAGTCCGTTGCCGAGCTCGTGGCCGCGATCAGGTCGTCAGGCAGCCGGCCGCGCAGCAGCGGATCGAGGAACAGCCGGTTGCACAGCAGGTCGGCCTTGACCGCGGCCGTCCGGTCGGCGGCGGTGTCGGACGCTGCTCGCACCAGGGCCGGGTTCAGCGTGATCGACACCTCGGCGCCGGCCGGCAGCGAGCTGCGCAGCGCCGCGACACTCTCGCCGTGGGCGAGCAGCAGGTGGTAGGCGGCCTGCAGCGCGGCGGCGTCGTCACGCAGCCCCGGGGCGTGCACGCCGCTGGCGTAGCCCAGGAACGCCGAGCACCAGGGCTCGTTGAGCGTGGTGAACGCCGGCACGCGATCACCCAGGTGGTCGGCGACCACGGCCGTGAAATCACCGAGGCGCCGGGCGGTGTCGCGGTTCGTCCACCCCCCGGCGTCCTGCAGCGCCTGCGGGAGGTCCCAGTGGTAGAGCGTGACCAGCGGACGGATCCCGCGCTCGAGGATCGCGTCGACGAGGCGGGAGTAGAAATCGAGCCCCGCCGCGTTCGGCGCCCCCGAGCCGGTGGGCTGCACGCGCGGCCAGGCGATCGAGAACCGGTAGTCGTGCAGGCCGAGCTCGGCCATCAGGCCGACGTCCTCGCGGTAACGGTGGTAGTGGTCGCACGCGACGTCGCCGGTGTCGCCGCCGAGCACCCGCCCGGGCGTGTGGCTGAACGTGTCCCAGATGGACATCCCCCGTCCGTCCTCGGCCACCGCACCCTCGATCTGGTAGGCCGCGGTGGCCGAGCCCCACCGGAAGTCGTCGGGAAAACTCATCCGGTGCTCACCCTTTGACGCTGCCGGCGAGCAGGCCACGCACGAAGAAGCGCTGCAGGCTCAGGAACACGATCAACGGGATGATGATGGCGATGAAGCCGGCCGGGCCGAGCAACTCGTTGTGCGCTCCGAAGTTTCCGGCCAGGTTCTGGATGCGCGCGGTGATCGGCTGCCCCGAGGCGTCGGTACCGCCGAAGGTCTTGGCCACCAGCAGGTCGTTCCAGACCCAGAGGAACTGGAAGATCGCGAACGACGCGATGGCCGGGGTCGACAGCGGCAGCACGATCGAGCGGAAGATCCGCAGGTGGCTGGCACCGTCGACCCGGGCGGCCTCGATCAGCGACTCGGGCAGCTGGGCGATGAAGTTGTGCAGCAGGAACACGGCCAGCGGCAACGAGAACATCGTGTGCGTCAGCCAGATCTCCGAGAGCTTCCCGTTCACCCCGAGCGAGGGGAAGATCGTCACCGAGCCGAGGTGTGCGCCGCTGCGCCAGAACCGCTGCAGCGGCACGAGGGCCATCTGGATCGGCACGACCTGCAGGGCGAACAGGCCGAAGAACACGATGTCGCTGCCCTTGAAGCGCACCCAGGCCAGGGCGTAGGCGGCCATCGAGGCCAGGAAGATCGGGATGATCGTGGCCGGGATGCTGATCGCCAACGAGTTGACGAGCGGCAGCACCGTGCCACCGTTGCTGAACAGCACGTCGTGGTAGTTCGACAGCGTCAGGCTGGGGCTCTTGAAGAACTGCCACCAGCCGGTGGTGTTGGCGTCCTGCTTGTCGCGGAAGGAGTTCACGAACAGACCGAAGGTCGGGATCGTCCAGAGGACGGTGACGACAACGACCACCGCGCCGGCGATCGGGTTGCTGAACGCCCGCCGGACCGCCTTGCTGGCCGGGGGCATGGGTGCGCCCAGGTCGTCCGAGTCGAGGGTCGTGATGACGGGCGGCGCCGACTGGGTCATCGGACACGCTCCTTTCGCAGCTGCACCACGTTGTAGGCGACGAGCGGCACGACGCAGAGGAAGAGGATGACGGCGAGGGCGGCACCGCGACCGACCTGCCCGGTGACGAAGTAGTCGTTGTACATCGCGTGGGCCAGGACGTCGGTCTTGTACTGGCCGTCGTAGAGCGTGGCGACGATGTCGTAGATCTTCAGCGTCGCGATGGTGATCGTGGTCAGCACGACGATCACGGTGTTGCGGATCATCGGGATCTGCACCGTGCGGAACAGCGTGTAGCCGGTGGCGCCGTCCATCCGGGCCGCCTCGATGACCTCGTCCGGGATGGCGTTGAGCGCCGCTCCGAGCACGACCATCGCGAACCCGGCCTGGATCCAGATCATGATCACCATCTCGAGGTAGATGTTGCCGGGCGAGACGGTCAGCCATGCCGGTGGGTTCGACCAGCCGAGCTTGATCGCGATCTGGCTGAACAGCCCCGTCTGTTGCCCGGGCTTGCCGTTGTTGGCGATGACTGGGGCGTTGTAGACGTAGGACCAGATCAGGGACGCACCGACGAACGAGATCGCGGTGGGCAGGAAGATCAGCGTCTTGGGGATCGACGGGCGCTTCATCCGCTGCACGAGCAGCGCGATGAGCAGCCCGATCGACACGGCCGCGACGGGCACGATGATCAGCCACTGCAGGGTGCGGATCAGCGTCGCGCGGGAGTCGGGGTCGGTGAACGCGAACGTGTAGTTCGACAGCCCGGCGCTGTGCACCGAGCTCGAGGGCTGGGTGATCGCCTGCTGGTCGGAGAAGCTCGTGACGATCGTGTCGATCGCCGGGATGACCAGCCCGACGAACGCGAAGGCGACAGCTGGCACCAGGCAGACGACGATGGTCAGCGGGCGCTGCAGCCGGCCGGTGACCCGGCCGGCGACCAGGAACACGACGAACAGGATGGCGAGGAACCCGCCGACCGCCTCGAGCACGCCCAGCAACCTGCTGGCGGATTCGGATGCGGTGCTTGCGAGCACGACGTGCGATGCGTCGCCCACGGCGACCACCTCGATTCTCGGGCGCGCCCCTGTGCGGGGAGGTGTCAGTGAAGGGGGTGTCCAGAACGGGCCGACCCACCCACCACGGCCCGCGAGCGGGAGCGCACCCATGCGTTCTACGCCGCCCAGGGCTAT
>CAZZZE010000075.1:0-4610 GCA_964658365.1 uncultured Jatrophihabitantaceae bacterium | reverse complement strand
GGGCCGCAGCGATCAGGTGAGCGGGGGCCGGCCGCCGGAGCGGGGGTTACTTCGGCCAGGCCGTGTCGATCTGCTTGCCGACCGCGGTCGTCGAGGCGCCGCTGCCGAACCAGTTCACCATCGCCTTCCACTCCGTGCCCGAACCCACGGCCGCCGGCATGGCGTCGGAGGCATCGAAGCGGAACGTGGCGCTGGTGTCCGCGAGGTACTTGGCCGACAGCTTGTCGATCGGGTCGGTGTACAGGCTCTGATCGACCTTGGTGTTGGCCGATACCCAGCCCGGAGCGACCTTGATGCGGCTGTTGGCCCACTCCGGGCTCGACAGGTAGTTCTGCACGGCCTGGGTGGCCGCGTCGTCCTTGAAGGCGGTGACGAACTCGCCGCCACCCTCGACCGGGGTCTGCACCGAGGAGCTGACGCCGGGCAGGTAGAAGGCGAAGACGTCGCCGTCCGGCCCGACCTTCGTGCCCTTGGGCCACTGGGCCTCGTAGAACGAGGCCTGCTGCAGCATGCCGCACTGGTTCTTCAGGATCGGCAGTCCGGCGTTCTGGAACGTGGTCGTGGCGATCGACTTCACCCCGCCATACCCGCCGTTGACCCACGTCGGGTTCTGCATGTAGCCGGCGACCGTCTTCATCGCGTTCTGGATCTGGGCGTCGCTGAACTTGATCTTGTGGCTGATCCAGTCGTCATAGGTCTGACCGCCGTAGGTGCCGAGCACGGCCTCCTCGAGCCAGTCGGTGGCCGGCCAGCCGCTGGCCGTGCCGGAGCTGATGCCGCCGCACCACGCCTTAGCGCCGTTCTTGTCGGAGGTGATCTTCGCCGACAGGGCCATGAGCCCGGCCCACGTCGTCGGCACGGTGTAGTTGTGCGCCGCGAAGTACTTGGGCGAGTACCACACCAGCGACTTCATGTTCGAGCTCATCGGCGCGGCGTAGAAGGTGCCCTTCACCGAGCCGTACGTCTTCCAGACCGCGGGCCAGTTGTTCTCGTTGGCCACCGTGGTCGCCGGCGGCTTCTTGACCGCACCCGACTGCACCATCTGGGCCAGCAACCCAGGCTGCGGGATGATCGCCAGGCTCGGCGCGTTGCCGCCGTTGACCTTCACCGGCAGGTCGGACTCGAAGGTGTTTGAGCCGGTGTACTGGATCTTGATGCCGGTGCAGCTCTCGAACTGCGCCCACGACGTGTTCAGCGAGTTGGATTCCGGGCTCAGGATCGACCCGAACATCGTGACGGTCTTGCCACTGTGCCCGGTGTAGGCCTTGTACGGGGCGCACGCGGCGGACAGCGACTTCGTCGACGTGTGGGAGCTGCTGCTGCTCCCGCTGCTCGAGCAGGCCGCGACCGTCGCGAGCGCGAGTCCCGCGGCGACGGTGACGGAAACTGCGGATCGTTTCATCGACTTTCCCTTCGAAAGGTGAGTTTTCGACCACCCATGTAAGCGGTTGCACGAGTGTGGCACTCGTCACAGTGAGTGCCTAGGGGCGCCGGCGAAAGTTACCGGTTTGTTACGAGAGGGCGTCCCGAGCGGTTGCCGCCGTCGCGTTCGCGGTCGAGCCGCGGGCGAGCAACCGGGTCGGCACCACGGTGCCCTGGGCGTCGACGCCGGCGATGCGGTCCATCAGCAGCTGCGCGGCCAACCGGCCGAGCGTCGACACGGGCTGGACGACCGTCGAGAGGTCGAACGCCTCACCCAGGTCGTGCCCGTCGAACCCGATGACCGCGATCTGCCCGGCCTTGCGGTCGCCGCCGGGACGCACGCCCGCCGCACGCATCGCGGTCAGGGCGCCGTAGCCCATCTCGTCGGACATGCAGAACACCGCGCTCGGACGGTCGTCGAGCGCCAGCAGCGCGGCCATGGCCTGCTGCCCGCCGGCGAAGGTGAACTGGCCGACCTGGCGCAGCGTCGGATCCGTGGACAGGCCGTGCTCGTGGAGCACCTCGAGGTAGCCGGCGAGCCGGTCGTTCTCGGGCACGAACCGCGTGGGCAGGTGCCGCCCGCTCAGCAGCCCGATCCGCTCGTGGCCGCCGGCCACGAGATGCGCCACGGCGGTGCGGGCTCCGCCGACGTCGTCGATGCGCACGCTCGGCAGGCCCGGCGCGTGACAGCCCAGCAACACCACCGGGACGTCGAGCGCGCCCAGCCCGGCAAGCTCGGCGTCGTCGGGCGCCAGGCCGATGACGAGCGCGCCGTCGACCCGGCGGCGCAGCCGCACGTGCGCGGCCGGATCGCCGGAATCACGGGGCTCCGTCGAGTGCAGCAGCAGGTCTACGTCGTGGATCTTGAGGATCTCCTCGATGCCGGCGAACAGCTCGGTGAAGTACCAACGGCCGACGAACGGGGTGACGATGCCGATGGTGCCGGTACGCCCGGTGGCGAGACGGGACGCGGCCGGCGACACCGAGAAATCGAGTTCGCGGGCAATCCGCACGACGTGGTCACGGGTGGCCGCGTCGACGTTGTCGAGGCCGCGCAGCGCCCGCGAGACGGTGGCGGTCGAGACCCCGGCCGCCACCGCGACGTCGCGGATCGTGAGCCTCACGGGTGGCCGGCCTGCGCCGACCTACCCGATGCGGACACCGGTCTCCGCGTCGAATACGTGCTCCTGCACCGAGTTCACGGCGAGGTGCACGGTCTGCCCGATGTGCGGCGCCACTCGCGAGCTCGGCCGCGCGACGATGCGCTTGCCGTCTGCGGCGTCGCCGGTGATCGAGCCGTAGACGTAGGCGTCAGCGCCCAGCTCCTCGACGAGGGCGACGTCCATCTTCAGCCCGGTCGGGGTGTCGACGATGTCGATCGCCTCGGGCCGGATACCGATGGTGACCTGCGTGAGGCCCGCGGCCGACGCAGCGGCCAGGACGTCGCGCGTCAGTGGCACGACGAGGTCGTCGATCTTGGCGCCGCCGTCGACGAGGTCGACGGTGCGCAGGTTCATGGCCGGTGATCCGATGAAGCCGGCGACGAAGACGTTGGCCGGTCGGTCGTACAACGCGCGGGGCGTGTCGACCTGCTGCAGCACGCCGTCCTTGAGCACCGCGACCCGATCACCCATGGTCATGGCCTCGACCTGGTCGTGCGTGACGTAGAGGGTGGTGGTGCGCAGCCGGGCCTGCAGCGCGGCGATGTTGGCCCGCGTCTCGACGCGCAGCTTGGCGTCGAGGTTCGACAGCGGTTCGTCCATCAGGAAGACGCTGGGCTCGCGGACGATCGCCCGGCCCATGGCGACCCGCTGGCGCTGGCCGCCGGACAGCGCCTTGGGCTTGCGGTCGAGGAAGGCCTCGAGGTCCAGCAGCTTGGCCGCCTCGACGACCTTCGCCTGGCGCTCGGCCTTGCCGACGCCGGCCAGCTTGAGCGCGAAGCCCATGTTCTCGCCGACGCTCATGTGCGGGTAGAGCGCGTAGTTCTGGAAGACCATCGCGATGTCGCGGTCCTTCGGCGCGCGGTCAGAGACGTCGGTGCCGGCGATGCGGATCTCGCCGCTGGACACCGGCTCGAGACCGGCCAGCATCCGCAGCGCGGTGGACTTGCCGGAACCGGACGGACCGACCAGGACCATGAACTCGCCGTCGGCGACCTGCAGGTCCAGCTCGTTCACCGCGGGGATCGGGTTACCGGGATAGAGGCACGTGGCGCGCGCGTATTCGACTTCAGCCATGAGGGACTCCTGCCGGTGTGAGCGGGCCGCTCCGGGTACGGGCACCGTGGCCGCTGGCTGCGCGGTCACGGACGCCTCACGGAATTCCGATCGGCTGCAGTGATCCGCTCCACCGGTGACAAGGCGGCTGCAGCCGGCCGGCATTGCGGTCGGGCAGGGTCATTGCACCCGTCGCGGGCCGCCGGGTCAAGGGCCCGGGCCGGTTCGGCGTTGGCGACCCAGCGGTGGAGGGCGCACGCTGAGCGCTGTGACCAGCCGCCTGGAGTTCGTCGACGACGCCGGCGCGCCGTTGCCCGCCGGCCACCCCGACGACGTGCTCGACGTCGGGCGCCACACCCGGCTCACCGGCCCGCGGCGGCTGGCGACGCTTATCGCCGCGGCGGCGGTGCTCGTCGCGGGATGCGTGTCGGTCCAGCCGCGGGACACGGTCGTGCAGGGTGCCGGATCGGGTTCCGCCGCCCCGGTGGAGGTGGCACCGACGGGGCCCCCGGCCGTTTCCGCCGTACGCGGGCTCGCCGGGACGAGCGGCCGGCTGACCGACTACGTGCGGCCGACCTCGGCCGCCGGCGGATGCCCCGCGGTGCCCGTCGGCTCGTCGCCGACGCGCGTCATCGCCCGGCAGGTGCGCGCGGCGCTACCGGACTTCACCGTCACCGACGTCGCGAGCACGCTGGACGAGTTCACCGCGTTGTGCTCGGTGCGGCTGCGCGCCCGCGACGCCCACGGGGTGGTCGTGGCGCTCATCGTGTCTGCACCCGCGTCGGCGACCGGGCGTCAGGAGCCGTTCGTCGCGCTGCAGTTCGGCATCGACACCGCCGCGGACGGGACCACGACGATATGGGTGGCCGCGACGACCGGCCGGCACTGGAGCGTCGTGGTGGGTGCCGTGGGGGCACTGGACGCGCTGCCGTCGTCGACAGCGCTCCAGCGCCTGGCCCAGCGCGACGAGCT
>CAZZZE010000074.1:0-9910 GCA_964658365.1 uncultured Jatrophihabitantaceae bacterium | reverse complement strand
GGCTACCCGTCCACCCCGCAGCCCGCGACGAAACGCAGGAAAGGCCTGTGGCTCTCGCTCGCCGCGATCGTGGTCGTCGTCGCGGTGGCACTCGTGCTCGTCCTCGCGGTCTTCAAGCCGTTCGGTGACACGAAGCTCAGCCACAGCGCGGTCGAGAAGTACGTCTCGTCGCACTTCAGCGTCAGCAACGTGACCTGCAACAGCGGCAAGAACGTCACGGTCAAGAAGGACGCGACGTTCACTTGCACGGCGTCGGGCAGCAAGACGTTCACGGTGACGATCACCGACACCAAGGGTGCGAAGTACACGGTGCAGCCGCAGAGCTGAGCCTCAACCCCGGGCGGCGGCCACGGCCCTGGTGAGGCGCTCCACGGAGTTCTCGATGCCGAGTTCGGCGGCGAGCTGTGCCAGCCGACCCGGGTCGCGTGGCTGCGCCGGCAGGTCGTCGTCCACCTCGTCGACCGGAGCGTCGATGCGACCCCGGACCGCGGCGGGCGCCCTGGCCAGGTAGTCGAGGCAGGCCCGCACCTTGGCCGCAGCGCCGGCGGGGAACCCGTCGTCGCCGGCCCGGGCCGCGGTGACGATGTCCTCGATGGCGCCGAAGCGCGAGACGAGCGCGGCGGCGGTCTTCTCCCCGACGCCGGGCACGCCGGGCAACCCGTCGCTCGGGTCGCCACGCAGGACGGCGAAGTCGGCGTAGTGCGCGGCCGGGACGCCGTACTTGGCCTGCACGGCCGCGGGTGTCATCGTCTCCATCTTGGCGATTCCCCGGCCGGTGTAGAGCACGGTGACGCGCTCGTTGGCGAGGGCCAGCATGTCGCGGTCGCCGGTGACCACCTCGACGGTGTCGGTGTCGCGATGGGCGAGGGTGGCCATGACGTCGTCGGCCTCGAAACCGTCAGCACCTGCGCAGGCCAGCCCGAAGGCGGTCAGCACCTCGAGCAGCAGTGGCACCTGCGGGCTCAGGGTGTCCGGGACCTCCTCGCCGCCGTCCGGCGCGACGCGGTGTGCCTTGTAGGTGGGCACCAGCTCGACCCGGAAGGCGGGTCGCCAGTCGAGGTCGAGGCAGGCCACCCAGCGCGACGGACGTCGCTTGTCGATCAATGACGCCGACATGTCGAGGAAGCCGCGCACAGCGTTCACCGGCCGCCCGTCGGGCGCGGTGACGGACTCGGGCACGGCGTAGAAGGCCCGAAAGTACAACCCCGCGGCGTCGACCAGCATCACCGTCATGCCGTGGCCTCGGTGGAGGCCCGCAGGACGAGCTCGGTGGGCAGTAGCACGGCCGGTTCGCGCGGCAGCTCGTCGCCGGGGCCGGCGATCAGTGCGAGCAACCGGGTGGTGACGTCCTGCGCCTGGACGCTGACCGGCTGGCGCACGGTCGAGAGATCCATGAGCTCGGCGAACGGCTGGTCGTCGAAGCCCATGACCGCGACGTCGACGCCGGCCCGCCGGCCGGTGCGCTGGATCTCGCGCAGCGCGCCGTAGGCCATCTCGTCGCTCTCGGCGAACAGCGCGGTCGGGGGATCAGGCAGGTCGAGGAAATAGCGCGTCGCGGCCCGACCGCCCTCGACGGTGAAGTAGCCGAGCCGCTCGAGTGCCGGGTCGAACTCGATGCCGGCATCGGCCAGGCTCTGCCGGTACCCGTCGCGCCGGTGCAGCGGTGGGGTGAAGCGCATCGGGTCGTCGGTGTCGCCGCCTATGAGCCCGATCCGTCGGTGGCCCAGACCCGTCAGGTGGGTGACCGCCGAGCGAGCCGCGGCGATGTCGTCGATGCCGGCCGACAGGAAGCCGGTGCGCTGGATGCCGAGCAGGCCCACCGGCCGGTTGAGCGCGGTGAGGGCGTCGAACTCCGCATCCTCGAGCACCAGGCTGGCCACGAGCACGCCGTCGACCCGTTTGCGCATCGGCATCTCGTCGAAGAAGCGCTTGCGGCCCTCCTCGCTGCCGAGGTTGTAGAGCAGCAGGTCCAGGCCGGCGCGGCGCAGCTCGGCCTCGACACTGTCGATGACCTCGGCGAAGAACCAGCGGTTGACGAAGGGCACGACCAGCCCGATCGTCGCGGTGCGCCCACTGGCCAGCCTCGCGGCGAACGGCGACGCGACGTAGTTCAGTTCGGTCGCCGCGACGAGCACGCGGTCGCGGGTACCGGCCGCGACGTCGGGCAGCCCGCGCAGCGCCCGGGACACCGTCGCGATCGACACGCCGGCCCGCCGGGCGACGTCCTCGATGCTGGCGACCACGGACACCTCCTCTTCATCGAGCGGCGCTGGGCTGACTGTAAACGCTACCGTCGCGAGGTGCCGACCCTCTACCGCAACGGGTTCATCCACCCGGCGGGTGCCACCGCGATGGCCGTCGACGACGGCGGGATCCTGCGCTGGCTCGGCGACGAGCACCGCGCCGACGAGGACGCCGGGCTCAGCGGGGTTCGCGTCGTCGATCTCGACGGCGCGCTGGTCACGCCCGCCTTCGTCGACGCGCACGTGCACGCGACGTCCACCGGTCTCGGCCTGACCTCGCTCGATCTCACCGGGTGCCGGTCGCTGGCCGAGGCCCTGCGTGCCGTCGAGATCGCAGCTCGCGCGGCCCGCGGGCGCCCGCTGATCGGCGGTGGCTGGAGCGAGACGGACTGGCCGGAGGGGCGCCCGCCGACAGCGGCCGAACTCGACCGCGCGTCCTACGGCGGCGTCGTCTACCTCGCTCGCGTCGACGTCCACTCGGCCGTGGTGTCGAGCGCGCTGCGCGCCGCGGTGCCCGGGCTGTCCGGGGCCGGAGTGGGCGCGGACGGTTGGATCCGCGAGCCGGCGCACGACCGGGTGCGCGAGGTGGCGCTGCAGGCACTGACCCGCGGCCAGCGCCGCGCCGCCCAGCAGGCCATGCTCAGGCGTGCCGCGTCGTTGGGCATCGTCGCCGTGCACGAGATGGCTGGTCCGGTGATCTCGACGGAGGCCGACCTGCTCGAACTGATCGAGCTCGCCGGCGACCCGACGCTGCCCGATGTCGTGCCCTACTGGGGCGAGCTCGGTGCGGTCGACAAGGCACGCCAGCTCGGTGCGGTGGGCGCGGCGGGGGACCTGTTCTGCGATGGCTCGCTGGGCTCGGCCACCGCCGCGCTGCACGAGCCCTACCTCAGCCATCCGGGCGAGACAGGGCTGCTGCGCTTCGCGACCGAGGACATGGCGGCGCACATCGAGGACTGCGCGGCGGCCGGCCTGCAGAGCGGCTTCCACGCCATCGGCGACGCCGCGGTCGACCAGGTGCTCGACGCCTACGAACTCGCGTCGGCTCGCCTCGGGCGGACGGCCGGCGCCGGGCAGCGCGTCGAGCATGCGGAGTACGTGCGCGACCCCGCGCGGCTCGCCGCGTCCGGGCTCACCGCCTCGATGCAGCCCTGTTTCGACGCGCTCTGGGGCGGCACCGAGGGGATGTACGCCCTGCGTCTCGGGGCCCAGCGGTCACTCGCCCTGAACCGTGCGGACGAGCTGGCTGCGGCCGGCGTGCCGCTGGTGTTCGGGTCGGACTCCCCGGTCACCGACCTCGGCCCGTGGGCGGCGGTACGGGCCGCCGCACACCATCACGACCCGTCCGCCTCGCTCGGTGTCGCGGCCGCGTTCGAGGCGCACACCCGGGCCGGCTGGCGGGCGGCCGGCGACGGCGACGGCGGCGAATTCGGGCCCGGTCGCCCGGCCTCCTTCGCCGTCTGGCGCACGGTCGGCGCCGGCTTCCCCGGCCTCGCCACCGACGAGCCGCTGCCCGAGTGTCTGGCCACCGTGCTGCGCGGGACGGTCCTGCACGACACGGGGCTGATCGGCTCGTGAGCAGCGGTCCGGGCGAGGCGTTCGCCGCGCCTCAGGTGGGCTCGGCGATACTGGTCGGATGCGCTTCGCCCCGCTGATGCACGACGCCCGCGTGCCGCGCTTTCCCGCGCGCTGGGCGGCGCTCGTCGCGGTAGGCGGTGGAGCGGCCGGCGTGCTGGCCTTCCCGCGGTTCGGGGTGTGGCCGCTCGCGATCGTCAGCGTGGCCATGCTGTCGGTGGCCGCCGACGGCCGTCGAGCGCGCACCGGATTCTGGCTCGGCTACGTGTACGGAGCGGCGTTCCTGCTGCCGCTGGTGCATTGGACGGGCATCTACGTCGGCGCTGTCCCGTGGCTCATCCTGTGCCTGTTCTTCGCGCTGTTCTTCGGCGTTCTGGGGGCAGTGCTCACCGGCCTCGCGCACCTGCCGCTGCGGGCGTTCTGGGTCGGTGCGGCATGGGTGTTGCAGGAGTTCCTGCGCGACCGCATCCCCTTCGGCGGCTTCCCGTGGGGCCGTCTCGCGTTCAGCCAGGCCGCTTCGCCGCTGAAGTGGTTCGCGGCCCTCGGTGGCGCCCCGCTGGTCACCTTCGTCGTCGCGCTCGCCGGTGCGGGTCTCGCCGAGGCTGGGCTGGCGCTCGCGCCGTTCGCCCGTCGCGCGCTGCTGGGCGGGGTGGCCGTCCTCGCGGCCGTCCCGCTGCTGGGCCTGCTGATCGGGGTGCCGCTCGACCCCGGCCACGGCGGCCGGCACGAGACGATCGCCCTGATTCAGGGCGGCCTGCCCGACACCGGCAGCCTGGACATGGAGACCCGCGCCGAGCAGGTGCTCGACAACCACGTCGCGCAGACGCTGAAGCTCGCCGCCCGGGTGACAGCCGGCACCGTCGCCCGGCCGAGCCTCGTGCTCTGGCCGGAGGACTCCTCCGACGTCGACCCGTTCCAGAACCCCAACGCCTACGCCAAGATCGACAAGGCGGTGAAGGCAGTGGGTGCGCCGGTACTCGTCGGCGCGATTCTCGACGGGCCGGGTGCCGACCACCGCCGCAACGTCGGCATCCTGTGGTCGCCGAAGACCGGCCCCGGCGCCGAGTACGTCAAACGGCACCCGGTGCCCTTCGCCGAGTACATCCCGCTGCGCAGCATCGCCGAGGCGGTCAGCCCGGCGGCCAAGACGGTCACCCAGGACATGGTGGCCGGCAAGGGGAACGGCCTGCTGCGTGGTGGTCCGGTGGCCATCGGCGACGTCATCTGCTTCGAGGTGGCCTACGACGACCTGGTGCGATCGTCGGTGTCGGCCGGGGCGCAGCTGCTCGTCGTGCAGACCAACAACGCCACCTTCGGCCACACTCCGGAGACCTACCAGCAGTTGGCCATGAGCCAGCTGCGGGCCGTCGAGTTCGGGCGGACCGTCGTCCAGGTCGCCACCACCGGCAAGTCGGCGGTCATCGGTCCCGACGGCACGATCCTGGACAGCTCCGGACCGCTGTACCAATCGGCCATCCTCGACGATTCCGTCCAGGTGCGGACGGCCACCACGGTGGCGACCCGGGTCGGGGCGGTGCCGGAGTACGTCCTCAGCGCGGCCGCGATCGCCGGTCTGGCCGTCGGCGGCTGGCGATCCCGCCGCGACCGCCGCAGGCAGCCGCAGCAGCGACCGCTCGAGGTGCCGGGCGAGCTGGTCACCTCGTGAGCGGCATCCTGGTCGTGATCCCCACCTACGACGAGCGCGAGAACATCGAACGCATCGTCGCGCGAGTGACCTCGTCGGTCGCCGACGCCCACCTGCTCGTGGTCGACGACGGCAGTCCCGACGGCACCGGCAAGATCGCCGACGAGCTGGCCGACGCCGACCCGCGCATCCACGTCCTGCACCGGGCCGAGAAGGCCGGTCTCGGCGCGGCCTACATCGCCGGCTTCGACTGGGGCCTCGCGCGGGGGTATGACGTCCTCGTCGAGATGGACGCCGACGGCTCGCACGCGCCCGAGCAACTGCCCCGGTTGCTCAGCGCCCTCGACGAGGCCGACCTCGTCCTGGGCTCGCGCTACGTCCCCGGCGGGGCGGTGGTGAACTGGCCGCGCTCGCGGGAGATCATCTCCCGCGGCGGGAACGTCTACACCCAGCTGGCGCTGGGGATGCGGGTGCGCGACGCCACCGGCGGGTACCGCGCGTTCCGGCGCACCGTCCTCGAGGGCATCGACTACGCCGGCGTGTCGTCACAGGGCTACTGCTTCCAGGTCGATCTCGTCCGCCGCGCCTTCGACGCCGGTTTCCGCGTAGTTGAGGTCCCGATCACCTTCGTCGAGCGCGAGCGCGGCGAGTCCAAGATGAGCGGCAAGATCGTGCGTGAGGCCTTCCTGCGCGTCACGCAGTGGGGCGCCCGCCACCGGGCGCAGCAGCTGCGTGCCGTCGGTCGGCGGCATGAGCGGCCTCGCTGACATCTGGGACCGCTCGGTCGGCACCCAGCCCGCGCCCGAACCGCGCGTCGTGGCCATCACCGGCGTGCTGGCCCTGGTGCTGACGACCGTGCCCCCGCTGTGGCGGCGGACGCGGCACGTCGTGACGATCGCGCACGAGGGAGCGCACGCGCTGGCCGCGCTGATCAGCGGCCGGCGGCTGGCGGGTATCCGCCTGCACTCCGACACCTCGGGGCTGACCCTCTCGCGTGGTCGTTCGCGCGGCGCCGGGATGATCGCCACCGCCGCGGCCGGCTACCTGGGCCCGGCACTGCTCGGCCTGGGCGCGGCTCTGCTGCTGCACCGGGGACATTCGGTGGGCCTGCTCTGGCTCTTCGTCGTCCTGCTGGCCCTGCTGCTGGTGAACATCCGCAACCTCTACGGCCTGTTCTCGGTGCTCGGCGCGGGCCTCGCGGTGTTCGCGGTGTCCTGGTGGGGCAGCTCCGCGGCGCAGACCGGCTTCGCCTACCTCGGCACGTGGGTGCTGTTGATCGCGGCGCCGAGGCCGCTGCTGGAACTGCAGCAGGAGCGCCGTCGTGGTCGGACCCGAGACTCCGACGCCGACGTCCTGGCCCGGCTCACCCGGATACCCGGGGTGGTCTGGGTCGCGGTGTTGCTGCTGGCCACGCTCGGCTGTCTCGCCGCGGGCGGGCGATGGTTGATCGCCGACGCCCGCGGCGGGTGATCAGGCCGCGACCGGGTGGTCGTCCTCGTTGCGCGACCGGCCGTCGATGGATTCCTCGATCTTGGCCAGTGTCATGCCCTTCGTCTCGGGCACCTTGGCGATGACGTACACCAGTGACAGCACGGTGACGACGCCGTACAGCGCGAACGTCCCGGTGCGACCGATCCAGGAGATGATCGACAGATAGGACACGGCCACGGCCAGGTTGGCGAGCCAGTTCGCCATGGTCGCTATCGAGGCGGCCTGGCCGCGCACCCGCAGGGGGAAGATCTCGGCGATCAGCAGCCACACGATCGGGCCCAGGCTGATTGCGAACGAGCCGACGTAGAAGGCCAGCGCAATGGTGGCGAACACGGCGCCGCTGCCGGTCAGTCCGATCGCGAAGGTGGCGGCCAGGGCGCCGATGCCGATGATCATGCCGACCATGCCCCAGATGAGCAGCGGGCGACGGCCGACCCGGTCGAGGTAACGCACGGCCAGCACGGTCATCACCACGTTCGTCACGCCGACGATGACGAGCGCGAGCAGCGAGGCCGACGACCCGAGGCCGGCCTCCTGCAGCACGGTCGGCGCGAAGTAGATGACGGTATTGATACCGGTGATCTGCTGGATCACTGCGAGCGTGACGCCCAGGATCAGTGCGGGACGCAGGCGCCGGTCGACGAGGTCGCCGATCGAGCCCTTGCTCTCCTCCCGGGCGACGTCCTTCACCGACGCGATCTCCTCCTCGATCGCGTCCTGCTCGTCGCGCAGGGTTCGCAGCACCTCGCGGGCGTCGTCCTCCCGGCCCTGGCGCACCAACCAGGCCGGGCTCTCTGGCTCTCGCACGATGCCCAGGCCGAGCACGACGGCCGGCAGCAGCGCGAGGCCGACGCTGACGCGCCAGTCACCGTGCCCGGACAGCCCGTAGGCGACCAGCTCGCTGACGAGGATGCCGATCGTCACCGACAGCTGGTTCAGCGAGACCAGGCCACCGCGCCGCTCGGGTGGCGCGATCTCGCCGATGTAGAGCGGGACGACGAACGAGGTCGACCCGACGCCGAGGCCGATGACGAACCGGCTGATCCAGAAGACCCAGAGCGTGGGCGCGAGCGAGGACATCAGCAGCCCGACGACGAAGACCACGCTGGTCAGCAGGATGGTGCGCCGGCGGCCCAGTTGATCGGCGACCCGCCCGGCGACGATGGCGCCGACCGCGGCACCGGCGAGCAGGATGGCGACGACGAGGCCCTTGAGGAACGGCGAGTCGAGGCCGAAGTCCTTCGAGATGTTGGGCAGCACGCCACCGACCACGCCGGTGTCGTAGCCGAACAGGATGCCGCCGACCGCGGTGAGCGCCGCGGCCCTGGTGACCGCGTTGCGATGTTGCCGGACGAGTCCCGCAGCACTCGCCTCCTGGGTCCGTGCCATGGGGATCTCCTTCGCCGGTGAAGTCTCGACGAGACGTTTACCCAGGAATTCACGTCCGGCACGCGGTTGTGCCGCTGGTTGTCCGTGGGCAGTGGCAGAGTGGGCGCCGTGCCCCAGCCGGTCGTTCTCGCCGTCGACGGCAACTCGCTGGTGCACCGCAGCTTCCACGCGCAGGCCCAGACCGGGCAGCCGTCCTGGGCCGTGCGCGGGCTGCTGACCCAGCTGGTCGCCGCGGTCGAACGGGTCCGTCCGGCGCTGGTCGTCGTGGGTTTCGACGACGCGGACCATTCGCTGCGTCGCGAGCGCTGGCCGTCCTACAAGGCCAACCGGGTCGACAAGCTCGACACCCTGGTCGAGCAGCTCACCGAGGCTGCCGACGTCCTGCGCACGATCGGGGTGGCGGTGGTCGTCCCGCCGGGTCTGGAGGCCGACGACGTGCTGGCGTCGGCGGCGGCCTTCGCCCCGCGGCACGGGGCCCGGACGGTCATCGTGACCTCCGATCGCGACGCCTTCGCGTTGATCGACGAGCACACGCACGTGCTGCGCATCATCAACGGTGGCGTCGACGCCTCACCCACCATGACCGCCGAGCGGTTGGTCATGCTGCTGGGCGTGCGGCCCGAGCAGTACCGCGACTACGCGGCGCTGCGCGGCGACCCCTCCGACAACCTGCCCGGCGTGCGCGGGGTCGGGCCCAAGCTGGCCGCTCGCCTGCTGGTGGTGTTCGGCTCGGCGCGGGCCGCGTTCGACGATCTGGACGGCGTCGCGGCGCGGCTCGGCGCGGGTGCGGCCCGGCGGATGTCGGCCGAGGGTGCCCGCGAGGCATGGGAGCTCAACTGCCGGGTGATGACCATGCACGCCGACGTCGAACTGGGCCTCGACCTGCGCCGCGGCGCCGGGGTGCTGCCGCTGCCCGCCGAACCGGTGGCCGCCGCGTTCCGCGCCCGCAACCTCACCTGGTCGGTGGGCAACGCCGTGCGGGTCCTGGCCGAGGTCGAGCCGACCGAGGCCATGACGGCCGCGCCACCCGACCACCCCGCCGAGCGGCACTGGTGGCGCGCGCCGAGCCCGCGACGCCTGCCGCCGCTGCCGAAGCGGCCCGCGCTCGAGCAGCTGTCGCTGTTCGAGTAACGCTCGCCGGACACCACGAGGCCGCCCGGATCAGTGATCCGAGCGGCCTCGTCGTTCCCCTGGTCTGAAAGTCCCCCAGGTTATGCGCTTTTCTGGCCCCGCCGTGCTCGCAGGACGTCGAGCCGCTCGGCCAGGACCTCTTCGAGGTCGGCGATGGTGCGACGCTCCATGAGCATGTCCCAGTGGGTACGTGGGGCCTTGACCTTCTTAGTCTCGGGCTCCGGGCCGTCGATGAGCTTGGCGACGGTGCCGTCGAGGCGGCAGTCCCAGGTGCTGGGAATCTCGGCTTCCTCGGAGAACGGCACGGAGAATTCGTGCCCGCGCTCGCAGCGGTAGGCCGCGATGTTGCGCGGGGCCGGTTCGGCCCCGTACTCGGTCTCGTAGCTGATGGCGCCGAGCCGACTGCCCCGCAAAGTGCGATCCGCCATGGTGGGCA
>CAZZZE010000073.1:0-10064 GCA_964658365.1 uncultured Jatrophihabitantaceae bacterium | reverse complement strand
CGGGCGATTCCCTAGCGATCGATCTCGCGTCATTCCACACGACTGCTCGTACCGATGAGTGCGTACGGCGGATCACCTGGCACTCAGCCCTACTTGCCACCGAGACCGGCATCGGCGGACGCCGCGTTCCGTTGACACCACCATCGACTCGGCGTAACTTCCGAACGTCGATATGAGAGACACTTTCACCTGTTGAGAGTGGCCGGATGCGGGGACCAAGTGAGCTCCTCCTCTCAGCCGCCAGCTTCACCCACGGAGGAGTGGCACGTGCAACGCAACCTCGGCAAGAAGCGAGCGGGTGTGGTCGATGCGACCCCGAGTAGCGGCTCAGTGGCAGCGCGACGCACCGTTACCGACCGATCGCTCTTCTCGCGATCCAGACGTCTCGCTATTGGTGTCGTGATCCCTATCGTCGCGGCAATGTTCGTTGCGCCAACCGTGCCTGCGACCGCAAGATCGACCGGGCGACCTGCTCTCGCAACGTGCGCCACAGCTCCGAGGCCGGTCGCCACCCCACGTGTCAATCCATTCGGCGCCAACGTCACGATCTTCAATCCATCGATGTCGGTGAGTGCGATCAACGCCGCCCTGACTGCGGCCCCACCGGAAGGCGGGTCGCGCCAGTTCTATTTCCTTCCTGGAACGTACGGGGATCCATCGGTCACCCCGGCTAACGCGACAACCAGCAACGTTATCCAGGCAGAAGTTGCAAGTGGCACTGCTGTCGCCGGTCTCGGAGCCAGCCCTTGTGACGTCGTGATCAACGGTGCGCTCAGCATCAACAACGGCGTTCTCGCTATTCGTGCGAGTCAACTGTCGAACTTGACGATAAACCCGATACAAGCGAACGTTCCCGCCCACTCCATGCTGTGGTACACCTCCCAAACGGCCACTTGGCGACGCGTAAATCTGCTCGGTAACCTGTACGTTTCTCCGGTCACGCAGACGCCGGGATCGTGCCAGAACCCGTGCGACCCGGTGACCCAGGGTTTTCAGATCAACCTGATACCGGGCGTCGCCAATGGGTTCATGATTACGAACTCGTCGATCAGTGGCAATGTCATTAACGGAGACGGACAGAATCGGCCTGGCGTTGAGGGCAACGGCAGCAACTCAGACATTGATTTCCAACAGGACGCCATCGGCGGAACGTACTCGGGCTTCGGATCAGACATGGTCTTCGCCGGCACGACAGGCGCTCCTGGCGACGACTTCGGTCCCGGGACGGTCGCGCCCATTACTGCCGCGGGCGACGTCGTCACACTGAAAACTGTTGCCACAGTCCGTGAAGAGCCCTGGGTCTACTACGACGGGCGCTCGTTCAAGGTGTTCAGCCCGTCGGTTCAGCACAACGTCCGTGGTCCTCAATGGAGCACGAAGCCACGCCAAGGGGAAGTTCTGCCACTCACCGATTTCCACATCGCAACATCGGCGGTCGACACGGCCGCGAGTATGAACAAGGCGCTGGCGCGCGGTCAAGACCTGCTCGTCGGTCCAGGTACCTACCTTCTCGACCGACCGATCACGATTGCCCTTCCTCACCAGGTCGTGCTCGGCCTCGGTGATCCCACGCTCCGCTCGGATAACACCTCGACGATCGTGGTGAAGGACTCCGCACCAGGCACGGTCGTGGCCAAGCTCGACGCCAATGGGCGTCCCTTCGATGCGACCGATAACGGGCAGGTTCCTTTCGCGCAGAATCAGATTGTCATCGGCGATACGCCCCGCGCCAGCGGACGATCGTCCGACCCCACAACGTTCAGCGACGTCAATTCGGCCAGCGGTTCTCGGAATCTCTACCTGATCAACCAAAATTATGTGATCTTGAACCAAGGCGAAGTGCAGAGCAACAACAACTCTGGTGACGGTTACACGACAACGAATTGGACTGCTGCGAGTAGCGAGACGGGCGCAGTAGTAAACGGTGACCACGTCACGTGGCAGGGCATTTGGCTGGAGCACTTCAAGAAGACCGAGGTCACGTGGAACGGTGAGTACGGGAACATCACCTTCCTGCAGAACGAGAGGCCGCTGACCGTCCCCTATGACATTCCCGCTGAGATCGGCGTCCAGCCGCACGTGTGGAAGATGAGCGGCACATTCGACGGATACCCTGTGCTCGCTGTGTCGCGAGGCGTTGGCCGCTTCACCATGAACGGCTTCCAATCCTGGAGCCGCCTCGGCAACGGGTGCTACTGCAACGTGACGAGTGTGATCACGAGCCCGGTGAAGCCCGGGGTGAGAATGCACGGTCTGTTCACCGGTGAGATCCTCGGCTCGACGCCCCCTGGGACGACACCAACCGGAGCCACCGTCGGTGGCGCCTTCAACCTGGTCAACAACGACGGTGCCTCGGCGTCCGTCCCATTCTCCGTCGGCCCCTGGGGCGCGACGTCGGCTTGGCCCTACTCCGACTTGGCGGGCCATGGAGCGACGGCGCGGGTGGCCTACTTCCCCACCCGGCGCGAGCTCGGACGAGCGCGCCGCTAGCGCGATGCCACCGGAGAACCGCGTGTAAGGCATCGCAGCCGCGCGCGAAATGCGCCCTCTCGTCGAGGTTAGGGGGAGCTGAATTGGGCGAGTCCTCTCCGCTCACTTTGCGGGTCAACCCACTCGCAGCGTGGACGGGAGCGGCGTGCGCCGTCGTCCAGGGAATCTCCCTGTCGTCATCCCGCTCGCACCGCGGACCCGCGCGGGCGATCGACCTGGCCATCGGCGAACGCGCTGGATGCGCTCCGACGTCATCATCGGCGGCCGGCCACCCTTAGCCGGGTACTCGTAATAAGCGCTTCTTCGAACCCGGCCAGAGCCGCGACGAGGTGGAACACCCGCCTGCGGTCGTGGTGTCGATTGCCTCGGTCAGCGGCGAGAGCCCGACGCCCCGCTCCTCCAGCTGAGTCACCGGCCACGGTCAATCCGCAATGCTGCGCCCGACGCCGACGGAGTTACAGTGCCGATATGTCCTCTGATTCCTGGTTGGAGGTTCGTGACGGCTTCACCGAGGCCGCTCAATGGTTTGTCCGGACCGTCGCCCAATGCGACGGGACCAGGTGGGACGCTCCGGGCTTGGGGCAGTGGTCGGTCCGCGACCTGGTCGGGCATACCAGCCGGGCTCTGATAACCGTCGAGAACTACGTTGACCGCCCGCAGCCCGTTGTCGAGGTCGGATCGCCACGACGCTACTTTGAGATGATCTTCGCCGCGGGTGGCGACGACGACGCCGTAGCGCAACGGGGCCGAGATGCCGGACAAGCCCTGGGGCCCGATCCCGCCGGCGCGGTAGCTGACATCGCCGACCGGGTAATCGCGCTGGTTGCGCGCAGCGACGGCGACGCCATCGCGGGTACCCCGGTGGGGGTATGCGTTTGGTCGACTACTTGCCGACGCGCACATTCGAGCTGACCGTGCACACCGCCGATCTGGACCTCGCCATCGGTACCGAGCTCGACGTACCACCAACCGCAGCCGGCCAAAGCCTCGAGCTGATCGCGCAGCTGGCTATATCCAGCGGACAAGCCGGAGCCTTGCTGTTGGCCGCGACCGGCCGCGGACCGTTGCCCCGGGGGTTCACGGTGTTGGGGGGTTAGGTGCCATCCACCCAACCGGCTGACTCGTCCCGTCATCGGCGGGCTTGCGGACGGCACAACATGACCGGATCGAGCCCAACCTGCGTCCCGCATCCGCGTTCCCTTGCGGGACGGTGTGACCACTCGGCACCGTTTGGCCCGCAGCCGCCCGCCGAGAGCTATGGACCACTTAGCCGGCGGCAGGCGACTGGATGCGGACCGCCGAACTGATCGCGCGGTAACGCGCTCTCCCCCTGGCGCCTTCGGCAGCGCCGCCGATCGTGATCGCGTGGTCGTCCAATGTGCTCGCTCCCCAATCGCAGGTGCGGTGAGAGTTCTCGCCCGCGATCCAGTTTGCTCAGCTGTGGGCGCATGTCCTGCCCGCTCAGTCCATTCGACGCAACCGTCTCATCGATTGACAGCTCTTCCGTAAGCACCTCACCAGTCCTCAGCGTCCGTCGCGCAGCCAGGCGAGGACCGCAAGGACGCGTCGATTCCTCTCGTGGGAGTCTGAGATATCGAGCTTGGCCAGCAAGTGGGCGACGTGGGCCTCGACGGTGCGGGCGCTGAGGACGAGTCGGTCGGCGATAGCGGTGTTGCTGAGTCCCTCCGCCATGAGGGCGAGCACCTCGCGTTCGCGCTCGGAGAGCTGGGCGAGCGGTGATACCTCGTGGCTGGCGATGAGCGCGGCAACGATTTTCGGGTCGAGGACTGACCCGCCCCGAGCGACCCGCTCGCACGTGTCCATGAACTCGCGTATGTCGAGCACCCGGTCCTTCAGGAGGTAGCCGAACGCCGGGTGGCCGAAGAGATCAGCGGCGGGCCCGGTTTCTACGTGCTGGGAGAGGAGGAGGACGCCGAGTTCGGGGCGGTTGGCCTTGATCGCGCGGGCGGCGGTGACACCCTCGTCGGTATGGGTGGGCGGCATCCTGATGTCGAGCACGACGAGGTCGGGGGCATCGCAGGCAACCCGGCTCTCGAGCTCGGTGACGTCCGCGAGTACCGAGGTGACCTCGTGCCCGAGGTCGCCGAACAGCCGGGCGAGTCCCTCGCGCAGAAGCACCTGGTCCTCGGCCAGGATTATCCGCACGGGAGCCGCGCCTCCAGGCGGGTGCCTCCGCCGATGGGCGAGTCCAGCTCGAGGTTGCCGTGGTGGGCGCGGATCCGATCCGCGAGGCCGAGTAGTCCGGTGCCGCGGTGGGGCTCGGCGCCGCCGCGGCCGTTGTCGACGACCGTGACGACCAGGGAGCCGTCCTCTTGGGCGAGGCTCAGCGATATCTGCGAAGCCTCGGCGTGCTTGACGGCGTTGGTGACCGCTTCGCACGCGACGAAGTACGCTGCCGTCTCCAAGTGGCTGGGGAACCGCTCCGGCAGTGCGCAGACATCGAGCCGGACCGGTGTGCGGGCAGCGAGCTCGCGCAGCGCTTCGCCGAGTCCCTCGTCGAGCGATCCGGGCCGCAGTCCGCCTGCTAGTTCGCGCAGCTCGTCGATCGAGGTGGTGAGCTCGGCGACCGCCCCGTCGATCGACGTCGTCAGCTCGACGACGGCCTGCTCCATCGATGTCCCCAGCGCTGGGTCGGCCCGGAGCTGGGCGTGCCGAAGCATGAGTCCGGTGGCGACCAACCTCTGCTGGGCACCGTCGTGCAGGTCGCGGGCGATCCGCCGTCGCTCCTCGTCGGCCACCGACTGGATGCGCCGCCTCGATGCCTCGACCTCGAGCAGATGTCGCCGCAGCTGGACCTGCAGCGCAGCGATCTCGATCGCCAACGCACCGGCATCGGCGACCCCGGCCAGCAGCCGCTCGTCGCCTTCCCGATGGCTGAGCACGGCGGTGGCTCCGGCGGCGATGGGTATCCGCAGGCTCCGGCGTCCCGCGTCGTGCTTCGCAATGGCGGTAGGAGGCTCGCGCCCGTCGGGGTCGACGACAACGCCGTCCGGCAGCTCGAGCACCAGCGTGAACCCGTCGTCGCGCAAGGCCCGTCGCAGCGCGGCCTCGAGCCCGGATACGGTGGCATCGCCGCGGCGTAGGGCGTCGACGAACTCGGAGGTCGCGATGACGGCGCGGTGCCGCGCCGGCCGTAACCACTGATCGGCCAGCGACTGGACCGCGTCGTGTACCCGCCGGAACGTCACGGCCACGACCAGAGTGGCACCTGCGGCGGCGAAGGGCGCGGAGACGAAACCGGCGGCCACCAGCGTCACCGCGAGGTACACCGCCACCAGCAGCGCGGCGATGACGGCATAGGCGACGGTCCGGGCGATCACGAGGTCGACGTCGTAGAGCCGGTGGCGCAGGATGGCCACGCAGGCCGCGATCGGGAGCAGGACGAGGGCGACCGCGGCCAGCAGCTGGATCGGTGCCCACACCGTCCAGAGGGCCGAGGATGTCGGCAACACGACACCGACCAGGGCGGCGGCGAGGACGACCCACTTCAGCTGGTCACGCTCGGCACCGCGAGCCCGCCGAAGCCGGACGAGGAGTGCCACGACGGAGGCGATGAGCGCGCCGGAGACCAGGGCGGCGCCGACGCCGAACAGTGCGCCGGCTGGGAACCCGGCGCGCGCGTAGGGGTTGACGCCGCCGACGAAGTTGTCACCGAGCCGCGCGTTCAGCACCCACCCGGGGACGGCGAGGACGGCGCCGGCTCCCCACGCCCAGATCACGGCACGCCACCGGCGGCTCGGGAGCCGGCCGTCGGGGAAGAGGAGGAACAGCAGGATCAGCCCCGACGCCGCGAAGATCCACGACGTCAGCCCGAGGAGCTCGGCGACCGACGCGAGCGGCCAACCCTCGTGCGCGCCCCGAACTCCGTACGCCGTCGGGAAATCGGCCACGACGGCCTCCCACAGGGCGTACAGCAGGAGCAGCCAGCCGATCGGGTGGCGCGGGAAGCGGTGGACTATGAGCGCGCCGGCCGCGGCCTGGGTGGTGGCGTAGACGAGGTACAGCACGGCTTCGGCCAGGCCCGGTTCGCCCGCGGTGAAACCGACGGCAGCCACCTCGAGCGCGAAGACCACCGCGACGATGCCGGCCGCGAGCCGTCGGTTCGGTTCCCCTGACATGCCGAGATTGTGTCAGCGCCGTCCAGCGCTCGGCGTCCGTGCCAGCACGCATTGCGGTCGCGGGTCCGGCCTGATGTCGCAGGCCCTCCGCCGTCTTTACGGTCTCCGCATCAACACCATCCGAGCCGCACCAACCCGACCGGAGGATCAGATGACCGACACGAGAACCCAGACCGTCCAGTCCACCGCAACCGTCAGTATCGCGCGCCGAGGACGGTGGTGCATCGCGGCCAGCCTCGTCGGCATCGCCCAGGGCGCCGTGGTGCTCGCCTGGCCGCACCAGGTCGACGCCAGCAGGTACAGCTTCCCGTTCACCGCGAACGGGTTTGTCATTGCGCAGGCCACATTCTTCCTGCAACACCTGCCCCTCGCCGTGGCGGTGTTTGCCGTGGCGACACTGCCGGCGGTACGCCGAACGAAGTTGGCGCACCGAGCCCTCGTCGTAGCCACCGCCGGGCTCGGCCTGCTCGCGCTCATGGAGCTGGTGGCGATGTCGGCCGCCAACACCGCCAACAACTCCAGGCTCGGGACGACGATCGACAACCTGTACGGCATCCCGGTGCTCATGGTCGGAACCGGCGCGCTGATAGGCGGCGTCGTCCTGCTCCGCCGTCACACCCTGGGGCGGCGCCTTCCATGGACCCTGCTCGCCCTGGGCGTATTCGTCTTCGTCGGCCTCACGCCGGCCATAGCGACGGACTCCTTCGTGGCCGGTCGACTCGCGATCATGATGTGGATGGTGCTCTTCGCCCTGCTCGGCCGGGCGATGCAGCGTCCCGCGCGATGACCGCGACCAGGGAACGTGGAGACGCCACGACGACGAGGCGTGCGCCAGTTGCGGTCGAACTAAGGGACCTCAGCAAGCGCTTCGGGGACATCCACGCCGTCGAACGGGTCAGCGCTACCGCCGTGCCGGGCCAGGTCACGGCCCTGCTCGGACCCAACGGCGCCGGCAAGTCCACTACCCTGCGGATGCTCTTGGGCCTGATGGCACCCAGCAGCGGCACGGCGACCTTCGGCGGTCAGCGGTACGCCGACCTGACCGATCCGGTACGGCGCGTCGGCGCCGTGCTCGAGACGTCGGGCTGGTATCCCGGGCGCACCGCGCAAGACCACCTGCGCATCCTTGCGACAGCGTCACAGTTGCCCGCGGACGCGCCGTCACGTGTCCTGGCCGCGACCGGGCTCGCCGACGACGCCCGCCGACGGGTCGGCGAATTCTCCCTGGGGATGCGCCAACGGCTGGGACTCGCCGCGGCGATGCTCGGCGACCCCGACGTCCTCGTCCTCGATGAACCGACGAATGGACTCGACCCGCCGGGGATGAGGTGGCTGCGGGCGCACCTGCGCGGACTGGCCCGACAAGGCCGCACGGTGCTGGTGTCCAGTCACGCACTCGCCGAGGTCGAGCAGATCGCCGACCATGTTCTTGTCCTCGTTCATGGCCGGTTACTCCGGTCGGCCGGACTCAGCGAGCTGCGGGCCGAGGCTGGAGCCGGATCCCGCATCCGGACCCCACAACCGCACCGGCTCGTAGCCGTCCTCCAGGCGGCGGGTCATCACTGTTCGCCCATCGATGACGACGTTGTCGTAGATGCCGCCCCCGAACAGGTCGGTGAGTTGGCCGCCCGGGCCGGTCTCGTGCTGCACGGGTTACAGCCGACAATCGATCTGGAACACGTCTTCTTCCGGCTGATGGGCCAGTCCGCCGAAGCTCAGCCCGCGGACCCGAGCGACAGGACCGCGTCGTGATCGCGTTGGTGGGCGCCGAGTTGCTCAAACTTCGTACCCGATCCGCGGCCGGGCTGCTCCTCGCCACCCTGGCCCTGGTCACGCTCACAGTGGTCGTGAACGTCCCCACGGCGGGCGCCGCACACCCCACCGTCTCCCTTACCGACCCCAACCTGCTGGCCAGCGTCGTCGGCATCGGCTTCGCGGTGCCCGAGGTCTTCATGGTGCTGCTGGGTGCCCTCGCTGTCACCCAAGAGTTTCGCCACAGTACGGCCACCGCCACCTACCTCGGCGAGCCGCGTCGCCACCGCGTCCTGCTCGCCAAATGGCTCTCACTGATGCTCTCCAGCACCCTCATCACCAGCGCATCACTTGTCGTGTCCGTGCCCGTCGGCGCCGCTGTCATCAGCGCACGCGGCGGCCACACCAACCTCACACCGCGTCTATGGCAGACGATCAGCGCCGGATTCGTCGTCATGGCGGCGTACGCCGTCATCGGCGTCGCCGTCGGCGCCCTCGTGCGCAACCAGATCATCACCGTCGTCGGCGTACTCGTCTGGATGCTCGTCGTCGAGCAGATAGTGATTCCTGCATACCCCATGGCCGGGCGATGGCTGCCCGCAGGTGCGACCGATGCCTGGCTACAGCTCGGGTCCGCCCTCAACGTCCACGGCCTACTACCCGCGCAACTCGGTGGGCTCATGCTCATCACCTACACCGCCGCAGCCGTCATCCTCGCCGTCAAACTCACCCTCCGCCGCGACGTACTTTGACCGGCCCACCGGCCCAGATCGAGACCAGCGATCACGTGCGTCCAGTCGGTGAAGTGGCGTGTCGAATCAGTCGCGTTGTGGAGCGCGCGGAGTGGAACGGAACCCCTGATTTGCGCGCGGATCACCGAAGCGACCGCATCCCGCGACCACCTCAACGGATTGATGGGTGGTGCCTGGCGGTTCAGGCGCCGCGCGCGCCATACTGCCCTGGGACCGGACAGTGGGGTGGTATCAGGGCCCGCGTCCCGCCACTCCTGACCGGAGAGGTGGTCGGAATGAGCGCACTCCGAAGCAGTCTCGTCATGGCAGTACTGACCGTCGCCCTGGTCGCGTGCGGATCGGGCGGCGGCACCGCTGGGTCTCGGTCCGCGGCGTCGTCCGGGCCCGGCACCGAGGCCGCGTCCACGCCCTCGGTCGAAGGGTCCGGCCCCGAGTCCCCGCAGCGGCCGCACGACAGCGGCCCGGCTATCAACGACGCATCGCTGCCCGTCGGGGGCGCCGATACGGGTGATCCGAACGACCCCTCTGGGTTGTGCGCGGACCTCGCCCTGGTGCAGCCGCCGCCGCTGGGCGTCACGCTGCACATCAAGAGCGTCGCCTTCGATCCGGACGGGATCTTCGCCCTCGGCGGCAGCGCGTGCTCGGGTGATGTCACCGTTTGCCGCTTCCCGACCGACGTCACCGCGCAGTCCCTTCACGACTGCTCGGTGTCCATCCAGCAGAAGCCGAACGCGACGGGGTCGACCTCGGTGTCCCTCGTCGCCGACTTCCACTGCACGACCCAGCAGTTGTGCGATAGCTACCGCGCCTCGCTGCCGCGAACGCAGAAAGTTCTAATCGTCGTCCCGAGCGACGGCGGGAGTGGCGACACGAGCAGCACCGGCGGCGGCATGCCGTCCGGTTCCGCCAGCACGTCGCCGAGCGGCGGGCC
>CAZZZE010000072.1:0-10083 GCA_964658365.1 uncultured Jatrophihabitantaceae bacterium | reverse complement strand
GCTCGTCGCCGCGCTGCTCGGTGGCGTCCTCACCGCCTGCTCGAGCGGCAGCACCGGTGCCGCCACCGACGCGCAGGTGCGCGCCGCGCTGGCCCGGCATGCCGAGGGCGTGCTGAAGCACCACCGCAGTGACTTCCTCGCCGCCATCGACACGGGCGCGAAGGCGGCCGACTTCCGCGACGACCAGAGCGCCCAGTACGACAACCTGACCACCGTGCCGCTGGCGTCCTGGTCGTACTCGCTGGGGGCGCGGGTGACCGACCGCTCCGCACAGGCCGCCGCCCGCAAGGCCTACGGCCCGTCGGCGCGCATCGTCCGCCTCGAGCTGCACTATGCGATCCGCGGCGTCGACACCGCGCCGGTCGAGCACGACCTGTGGTGGACGTTCGTCCGACGTGGTGGGCAGGCGCGCGTCGTCACCGACGACAGCCTGGCCCGCGAGGGCGGGGTGAGCTGGTCCGGCCCGTGGGACTTCGGGCCGATGACGACGGTCACCGGTCGCTCCAGCGTGGTGTTCGGCCGCGCCGACCAGGACAGCTCGCTGCAGGCGATCGCGGCGACCGTCGACGCCGCGGTGCCCACCGTCACCTCGGTCTGGGGAACCGGGTGGACCCGCCACGTCGCGGTGATCGTCGCGCCGACCTCGGCGGCGCTCACTGCCGCGGTCGGGACGTCGAGCGCCGAGCCCGCGACCACCAGTGACATCTCGGCGCTGGCCGTCTCAACCGGCTCCGACCCGCTCACCGACACGCCGCTGGAGCAGCGACTGGTCATCGACCCGACGCCCTACGCCACGCTGAGCGCGCTCGGACGGCGTATCACCGTCACCCACGAGCTGACGCACCTGGCCAGCGCCCGGGCCACCACCGAGGCGATCCCGCGCTGGCTGGTCGAGGGCTTCGCCGACTACGTCGGCAACCTGGGCACGGGGCAGCCGGTGACCACGGTGGCTGCCGAGCTGCGCGCGCAGGTGCGGGCGGGCCGCCTGCCGACGGCGCTGCCCGGTGACGACGCCGTCGACAACTCCAGCACCGCTGCGTCGTCCTACGAGCAGGCCTGGCTGGCCTGCCGGCTCATCGCGGCCAAGGCCGGGCAGGCCGGCCTGGTGCGCTTCTACCGTGCGGTCGGCGCATCGACCGGCAGCAGCGCCCAGGCCGTGGCTGCGGGCCTGAGCTCGGTGCTGCACGAGAGCGTCGCCGCGTTCACCGCGCAGTGGCGCGCGTACCTGCGCAGCCAGCTGGGATGAGGCGCACGCTCGTCGTCACCAACGACTTCCCGCCCCGGCAGGGCGGCATCCAGTCCTTCGTGCACCAGCTGCTGGTGCGCCAGCCGCCGGACTCGATCGTTGTGTACGCCTCCGACCACGACGGGTCGGCGGCCTTCGACGCCGACCAGCCATTCCCGGTGATCCGGCACCCGACCGGGCTGCTCGTGCCGACCCCCGGCGCGCGCCGCCGGGTGGTCCAGGCCCTGCGCGAGCACGGCTGCACCGCGGTGTGGTTCGGCGCGGCCGCGCCGTTGGGGCTGCTTGCCCCCGCCCTGCGCCGCGCCGGTGCCGAGCGGGTCGTCGCCACCACGCACGGCCACGAGGCCGGGTGGGCGCAGCTGCCGGCCGCCCGTACCGCGTTGCGCCGCATCGCCGACGGCTGTGACGTCGTCACCTACCTGGGTGCGTACACCCGCGCCAAGCTCGGACCGGTCATCGCTGGACGCACCGAGCTCGTCCAGCTCACACCTGGAGTGGACGTCGAGACATTTCGATCCAGCGTCGACCGGGCTGCCGTACGTCGGGACCTCGACCTCGGCGACCGCCCGACCATCGTCTGCGTCTCGCGCCTGGTTCCCCGCAAGGGTCAGGACCGGCTGATCGATGCCCTGCCCAGCGTCCGCGCCGCCGTCCCCGATGTCGCTCTGCTCCTGGTCGGCGACGGTCCCTACCGCGCGGACCTGGCCGAGCGGGCGCGGCGGATCGGGGTCGCGGACGCGGTGGTGTTCACCGGCGGGGTGCCGCACGCCGATCTTCCGGCGCACTACGCCGCCGGCGACGTGTTCGCGATGCCGTGCCGCACCCGGCGCGGCGGGCTCGACGTCGAAGGACTCGGCATCGTCTTCCTGGAGGCGTCGGCCACCGGGCTGCCGGTGCTGGCGGGCGACTCCGGCGGCGCGCCCGATGCCGTGCTCGACGGCGAGACCGGCTACCTCGTCGACGGCCGCGACGTGCCGGCCATCGCCGAGCGACTCGTGACGTTGCTGCAGGACGCGCCGCTGCGGGCGCGGCTCGGCGCCGCCGGCCGGGCCTGGGTCGAGCGCGATTGGCAGTGGGCCCTGCTCGCCGCGCGACTACGGGGGCTGCTCGAGGCGTGACTACCGGGCCGGCGCGCCGGCGTACAGCTCGGCAATCTGCTGCTCGCTCTCCTTGACCACGACGTTGCGCTTGAGCTTCAGCGACGGGGTCATCTGGCCGCCCTCCTCGGTCCAGTCCTCGGGGAGGATGACGAACTTGCGCACCGACTCGGCCTTGCTGACCGCCTTGTTGCCGTCGTCGATGGCCTTCTGGACCTCTGCCCGCAGCGCGTCGTCGTCGACGAGATCGGCGAGCTCGGTGTCGGCCGGCTTGCCGGCCTGGGCGAGGAAGCGGGGTAGCGACTCGGGGTCGATGGTCACGATCGCGGCGATGAACGGCTTGCCGTCGCCGACGACGAGGCACTGGCTGATCAGCCAGTGGGCGCGGACGCGGTCCTCGATGACGGCCGGGGCGACGTTCTTGCCGCCCGCGGTGACGATGAGCTCCTTCTTGCGTCCGGTGATCTTGACGAACCCGGCACTGTCGATCTCGCCGATGTCGCCGGTGTGGAACCAGCCGTCGGCGTCGAGCGTCTCCTTGGTGGCCTCGGGGTTGTTCCAGTAACCGCGGAACACGTGCGGGGCCTTGAACAGCAGCTCGCCGTCCTCGGCGATGCGGGCGGTCGTGCCGCCGATGGGCTGGCCGACAGTGCCGATCCGGATGGCGTCGGGGCGGTTGACGGTGATGCCGGCGGTGGTCTCGGTGAGGCCGTACCCCTCGTAGATCGTCACGCCGATGCCGCGGAAGAAGTGGCCCAGCCGCGCCCCCAGCGGCGCGCCGCCGGACACGGCGGCCACGCAGTTGCCGCCCAGCGCCGCGCGCAGCTTGCCGTAGACGAGCCGGTCGAAGACCACGTGCTGGGCCTTGAGCGCGATCGGCACCGACCCGCGCTGCAGGGCCTCGGAATACTTCACGGCGATCGTCTCGGCGTAGTCGAAGATCTTGCCCTTGCCGTCGCTGTGGGCGCGCTGCTTGGCGGTGTTGTAGACCTTCTCGAACACGCGCGGCACGGCCAGCACGAACGTCGGCTGGAAGCCGCCGAGGTCCTCGATCAGATTCTTGACGTCGGGCGTGTGGCCGAGGGTGCACCCGGTGGCCAGCGCGCCGATCTGGATGACCCGGCCGAAGACGTGCGCGATCGGCAGGAACAGCAGCGTCGAGGTGTGCTCGTTGAAGAAGTCGGACAGCAGGCCCTGCAGCTCGACGGCCTCGACCACGAAGCAGCGATGCGTGAGCTCGCAGCCCTTGGGCCGGCCGGTGGTGCCCGAGGTGTAGATGACCGAGGCAAGGTCGTCGAGCGACACCGCGGCGCGCCGCTCGTCGACGTCGGAGTCGGCGATGTCGCTGCCGTCGGCGGTCAGCGCGTCCACGGCCCCGCCGTCGAAGGACCACACGTGCTCGAGCGAGGGCAGGTCGTGCTTCACCGAGTCGACGATCCCCGTGTGCTCGTCGGTCTCGACGAAGATCGCCCGTGCGGCGGAGTCGGAGACGATCCACTGCACCTGCTCGGCGCTGGACGTCTCGTAGATCGGCACCACGACCGCGCCCACGGTGAACAGCGCGAAGTCGACGACCGTCCACTCGTAGCGCGTCTTGCTCATGACCGCGACCCGGTCACCGGCCTGGATGCCGGCCGCCAGCAGCCCCTTCGCCACCGCGGTGACCTCGCCGGCGAACTCCTTGGCCGAGACCCCGGCCCACGAGTCGCCGCGCCGGCGCCGCAGCGCGACGTGCTGCGGGTCGTGGGCTGCGTTGTCGAAGATGAAATCGGCCGTGTTGCGCTGGCTGATGGTGCTGATCTTGCTGGCCACGTGGAGCTCGTGCACGGGGTCGGCGTCCTCTCTGCAGGGCCCGGTACATGCCGGTTACCAAACGGTAACCTGTCCTCGACCGCCAGGCGAGAGATGGCATCCTGAGCCGATGCCGCTCGTCGACGTCATGGATTCCACCTGGGTGCGCGCGCGGGCGCAGGCCGTCGGGGCGATCGTCGCCGACCCCGCGCTGTGGCGGCGCTGGTGGCCCGGGCTCGAGCTCGTCGCCTACGAGCAGCGCGGCGAGCGCGGTGTCCGGTGGGACGTCCGGTCGGTGACCGGCTACCCGGGCCTGACGGGCACGGCCGAACTGTGGCTGCAGGGGCAGGGCGACGGCGTCGTCGCGCACTTCTTCCTGCGCCTCGACGCGGCGCCCGGCGCAGCCGTCGGCGCGCCGGACGTCGAGCGGATCGCGTGGCGCTACCGCCGGCACACCAAGCAGGCGTTGTGGACGCTTGCCGACCAGCTCGACCCCGGGCGCCTGGACCGGCACACGTCGGTCACCCACGCCTCGCTGACCTGATCTAGCCTCAGGACCGTGGACGACCGGGTCATCGATTCGCTGCGGCGCGCTGTGGACGCCGCCCCCGACGACGCGGCCCTGCGCCTGCACCTGGCCGGGTTGCTGCTCGACGCGGGGCGCACCGGCGAGGGGGTGGCCGAGGCAGCCGGCGTGCTGCAGCGCGAGCCCGCGAACGTCGAGGCGCGTGAGCTGATGGGTCGCGCGCTCGGCTCGCCGGCTACGCCGGCTCCGGTGCAACCCGCGCCGGACGTGCCGGACATGCCGGACGCGCCGTCGGGCTTCGACTGGTCGGCGGCCGAGAGCGAGGTCCACGACCTCGCCCAGCCGATGTTCGTCAACCCGGACGCCGGCCCGGAGCCCACCGAGTCCGCCTTCGACATCGAGCGCAGCACGATCACCCTGGCCGACGTCGGCGGCATGGTCGAGGTCAAGCAGCGCCTGGACGCGGCCTTCCTCGCCCCGCTGCGCAACCCTGCGCTGCGCAAGCTCTACGGCAAGAGCCTGCGGGGCGGGCTGCTGCTCTATGGGCCGCCCGGCTGCGGGAAGACCTACCTGGCCCGAGCCGTTGCCGGCGAGCTGGGCGCCGCATTCCTGTCCATCGGGCTGTCCGACGTCCTGGACATGTACATCGGCAGCAGCGAGCGCAACCTGCACGAGGTGTTCCAGCTCGCCCGCCGCGAAGCGCCGTGCGTGGTGTTCCTCGACGAGGTCGACGCGCTCGGCCAGCGCCGCACGCAGACCCGTAACTCAGCGGTACGGGGCGCCACCAACCAGCTGCTGACCGAACTCGACGGGGTCGAGGGCAACAACGAGGGTGTGTTCGTGCTCGCGGCCACCAACCAGCCGTGGGACGTCGACCCGGCGTTGCGCCGCCCGGGCCGTCTCGACCGCACGGTGCTCGTGCTGCCCCCGGACCGGCCGGCCCGCGAGGAGATCTTCCGCCGCCAGCTCGCCCGGCGCCCGGTCGAGGGTGTCGACGTCGGCAAGCTCGCCGCGGCCACCGACGGGCTGTCCGGCGCGGACGTCGCGTACGTCTGCGAGACCGCCGCGGAGCGCGCGCTGCTGGCGAGCGTGCAGTCCGGCACGCCGCGGATGATCAATCAGGACGACCTGCGCGCCGCGGTGCGCGAGGTCAGGCCATCGGTGTCGGGGTGGCTGGACACCGCGCGCAACGTCGTCCAGTTCGGCGACGACGACGGCACCTACGATCAGCTGCGGGCCTACCTCAAGAAGGCGAAGCGGCTGTGAGCGCCGAGGCCGTCAGCCGCGCCCGGATGCTGCTCGAGCTCGACCGCGACGCCGAGGCGCGCGACATGCTGTCGGCGCTGGTGGCCCACGACCCGGACGACGTCCAGCTGCTGTGTCTGCTGGCGCAGGCCTGCCTCGGCGCCGGCGACGTCGAGGGCGCCCTCTCGGCGGCGTGGGGAGCGGTGCAGCTCGCCCCGGGGCAGGAGTGGCCGCACCGGTTGTTGTCGATCGCGTTCGCGCGCAGCCGGCGCTTTGTCGAGGCCCGCCAGGCCGCGGACACGGCGGTGCGCCTGGAGCCCGACGAGTGGCGGGTGTGGGCCAACATCGCGCACGTCGATTCGCTGGCCCGGCGGGTCACCGACGACACGCTCGGGGCGGCCCATCGCGCGGTGGCACTTGCCCCGCACGAGGCGCAGACCCATGCCGTGCTCGGCTCGGTGCTGCTCGAGCGGGGCCGTTCCAGGCAGGCGCAGCAGGCGCTGCACGAAGCGTTGCGCCTCGACCCCCGGCACTACTCGGCGCGCAACGACCTGGCCCGCCTCGACCTGCGCCGCCACCGGCTGGGCCGGGCGGCCAGGGGCTTCGCCGACGCCGCGGCGATGTCCGTCGACGACGCGGCCGCGGCCCGCAACCTGCACGTCGTGCTCGCCCAACTGCTGCGGCGCCTGCACTGGTTGTTGGCCGTGGCCGTGCTGGCCACCGGTGCGGCGGCCAACTCGCACGGCTCCAGCAGCCGGGTCGTCCGGACCGCGCTCTGGACGGTGACCGTGGTGCTGGCCGTCGTCCTGCTCGCGTCCGTGCGGATCGGAAACCGGGCCCGCACCCGGCGGGTGATCGGGGTCGTGCTGCGCCGCGACCGGCTGCTGGGCGCGTGGGCCGTCCTGCTGGGCGCCACCTTCGCCGCGGTGACGGTGGCGGCCTTCGCCGCCAGCTCGACGGCCGCCGGCGCCGCCTCGCTGGGCTGGGCGGCGATCCTGGCCGGGACGGCGATCACCTGGGTCCGCAGGTTCCTGCGGAAGAAAGCGCCCTGAGCGCCGACTCGATGCGCCGGGCGCAGCCTGCAGCGATCGATCATCTGATGCCGCGCCCCCGGGCTGACCGGTGGCCGTCCGGGTAGCCTCTGACACCATGCCCGAGCAGTCGACGCAGTCGATCACGATCGACGCCGACGCCGCGCAGATCATGGCCGTCATCGCCGATTTCGAGAACTACCCGCAGTGGACGGGCTCGGTGAAGAAGACCGAGATCCTGGAGCTCGGCGCCAACGGTCGGGCCCGCCGGGTGGCCTTCACGCTGGACGCCGGGATCGTGCGGGACCAGTACGAGCTGGTCTACATCTGGACCGACGACGCGTTCGTCGAGTGGGACCTCACCTCGGGCCAGGTGATGCGGGCACAGCACGGCTCGTACGCGCTGCGGCCCGAAGGCTCCGGACGCACGCACGTCACCTACTCGCTGTCGGTCGATCTCGCGATCCCGATGCTCGGGCTGCTCAAGCGCAAGGCCGAACGGGTCGTCATGGACACCGCTCTCAAGGAGCTCAAGAAGCGGGTCGAGAGCCTGCAGGACCCCGCGTAGTGCGGATCCTCCTGGTCACCGGCAAGGGCGGCGTCGGCAAGACGACGACCGCCTCGGCCACTGCGTTGCGGCTCGCCGAGCGGGGTGTCAAGACGCTGCTGCTTTCGACCGACACCGCGCACTCGCTCGCCGACGCTCTCGACGTGCCGCTGGCCGACGAGCCCACCGAGGTGGCGCCGAGCCTCTGGGCGGTGCAGCTCGACACGCAGGGCCGCCTCGAGGCGGCGTGGCGCGACGTGCAGTCCGTCCTGATCGACCTGCTGGCCCAGGGCGGCGTCGACGTGATCACCGCCGAGGAGCTCACCGTCCTGCCGGGCGTGGACGAGGTGCTGGCCCTGCTGGCCGTGCGCGAGCTGGCCCTGACCGGTGACTGGGACACCCTCGTCGTGGACTGCGCGCCGACGGCCGAGACGCTGCGGTTGCTCGCTCTGCCCGAGGCGCTGCACTGGTACCTGCAGCGGGTGCTGCCGGCCCACCGCCGCATCGCCCGCGTTGCCCGCAGCGTCCGCCCGCTCGCGGCGCTGCTCGGCCGGGGCGAGGTCATCCCGCCCGACGCGCTGTTCGAGGCGCTGCTGCAGCTCTCGGACGACCTCGCCGGCGTGCGGCAGCTGCTCGCCGACCCGGAGGTCACCTCCGTGCGCCTGGTGCTGACCCCCGAGTCGGTGGTGGCGGCCGAGGCCCGGCGGACGTTCACCGCCCTGGCGCTGTACGGCTACCGCGTCGATCTGGTGGTCGCCAACCGGGTTTTCCCGGCCGGCGGGGACGAGTGGCAGCAGGCGTGGGTGGCGGCGCAGCAGCAGCAGCTGGCGGCGATCCGCGACTCGTTCGCCGGGCTGCCGGTGCTTGAGCTGCCCTACCGGCCGGCCGAGCCGATCGGCGCCGACGCCCTGCGCGCGGTGGCCGACACCCTCTACGGCCCGCTGCCCGGCGACGACCCCGCGCCACCCGCGAACGGGCCCGACCTGCTGCGCGTCGAGCCCGACGGCGACGGCTTCGTCCTGCTGATGTCGCTGCCGCTGGCCGCCCGCGGCGAGGTCGACGCGGTGCGCGCCGGCGACGACCTGGTCGTGACCGTGGCCGGGCACCGCCGGGTGCTGACCCTGCCCAGCCTGCTGCGCCGGTGCAAGGTGGTCGGCGGGTCCTTCGACGGGACGCAGCTGCGGGTGCGCTTCGACCGGGACCCCGACCAGTGGCCCCGGGACAGCGGGCGCCGTCGCCCGTCGCCGCGGCCACGTCCTGCGGACGGCCCGTGAGCGCACCGGATCCCGCGGGCTCGCTGCTCGCGGCCCTGCAGGAGTGGGCCCGGCAGGCGCTGCCCGCACCGCCGTCGGGGCACGGCGGCCCCGAGTGCCAGTGGTGCCCGCTGTGCCAGCTGGCCAGCGTGCTGCGCGGCGAGCACCCCGAGCTCACCGAACGGCTGGCCGAGGCCGGCGCCGCGGTCAGCACCGCCGTGCGCGCGCTGATCGAGTCGGCCAACGCCGCAATGCCGACGTCCGAGCCGTCCGCGGACGCCCCGCAACCCCGCCCGCGCGTGCAACGCATCGTGCTCGACGACAAACCGGAGGACTAGACGTGGCACTCGCCATCGGTGTCGACATCGGCGGCACCAAGGTCGCGGCCGGCGTCGTGGACGACATGGGGGCGATCCTCGACCGCGAGCGGCGCGACACCCCGGGCAGCGACGTGCGGGCCAACGAGGACGTCATCGTCGACGTCGTGCAGACCCTGGCCGCGCGGCACGACATCCGCGCCGTCGGCATAGGCGCGGCCGGCTGGATCGGCAACGACCACGCCACGGTGCTGTTCTCGCCGCACCTCGCCTGGCGTGACGAGCCGCTGCGGGCGTCGCTGACCGGGCGCATCGACGCGCCGCTGATCATCGAGAACGACGCCAACGCCGCGGCCTGGGCCGAGTACCGCTTCGGCAACGCCCGCGACGAGGCGGTGGTGGTGTGCGTGACGCTGGGGACGGGCATCGGCGGCGGCCTGGTCGCCGGCGGTGAGGTCTACCGCGGGGCGTTCGGCATCGCCTGCGAGTACGGGCACATGGCCCTGGTCCCGGACGGCTACCTGTGCGCCTGCGGCAACCGCGGCTGCTGGGAGATGTACGCCTCGGGCCGGGCCCTGGCCCGTGACGCCCGCGACCTCGCCGCGCAGTCGCCGGCCGCCGCGGCGTGGATGGTCGAGCTGGCCGGCTCGGCCGAGCTGCCGCCGGCGACTCGGCCGCCCGCTCGATCTGCACCACCATGGGCCGCTGGCTCGGCCGGGGGTTGGCCAACCTTGCCGCGGTCATCGACCCGTCGGTCTTCGTCATCGGCGGTGGTGTGTCGGAGGCCGGGGAACTGCTACTTCAACCCGCGCGCCAGGCCTTTGCCGAGTCGCTCACCGGGCGCGGCTTCCGTCCGCTGGCCGAGGTCCGCTCCGCGGCACTTGGCCCTGAAGCCGGCCTGGTCGGAGCAGCGGCTGCTCGGCTTCGGCCAGGCCTTCGAGGCACTCGGGCCACGGCATCCGGGTCCGCGCTATCTCCCGACGCTGGAACCATCGGCCGCGCAGCGGTCGCTGCTGCTACCGAACCGGAG
>CAZZZE010000071.1:0-10338 GCA_964658365.1 uncultured Jatrophihabitantaceae bacterium | reverse complement strand
CAAGCCGGTGCCCGGCTTCGAGTTTGGCTCGCCCGGCGGCCGCGCGTTCGGCACCTGCGGCTACGGCGGATCGTTCGCCTTCGCCGACCCGGACACCGGGATCGGCTACGCCTACGTCACCAACCGGCTCGGCGTCCGGCTCGACGACGATCCGCGCGAGGTCGCGCTGCGCCGCGCCGTCTACCGCTGCGCGTCGACCGGCTGAGCGCTGGACTGCTCGACCTCGAGCAGGGACTCCTCCTGCAACGACGCCTCGTAGGCCGCGTGGCCGCCACGGATGCCGAACAACCGCTTGGACAGCAGCAGGTAGACGACGGCGGCGATGTTGATCAGCAGCACTACCAGCTTGAGCCAGCTGACCTTCTCGCTGAGCTCGTAGACCTCCAGCGGGATGAACAGGGTCGTGCCGACGACAGCGACGTACTCACCCCAGCGCTTGAGCGACCACAGTCCGACGCCCTCGGCGATCTGCAGCGCGCCGTAGAGCAACAGGCCGGCGCCGATCAGGTTGTACGTCGAGGGCTTGGCAGCCAGGAACTTCTCGATCGAGGCGACGGTGCTGGAATCGGCGACGTCGAAGTGGATCTGGCGGAAGAACGGGTCGAGGGACTTGAGGTCGCGCTCGAAGAGTTCCTTGAGGCTGACCCGGGTGTTCTTGAGCCGGAACACGGCGATGCCCAGCAACGCCAGCACCACACCGCGGACCCACCGCTCGATGGCCAGCGCCCGCAGGATGAACGCGCTGCGCAGCGCCCGGCCGCGCAGCAGCACCGGGGCCTCGTCGGCCGGTCCCTGACCGTGCGGCTCGCCGAGCACGTAGCTGCCGCAGCGCAGGCAACGCCAGGCCGTACCGAGCGGCGTCTCGGCGACCAGCCGGTCGCGATAGCGGTCCTCAGTCGGTGCGTACGTCACGTGTCCCTTGCGGGCGCACGTGCGCAGGTTCCATTCCACCTGCGCAGCATGCCCTGTGCGCCTGGTCAGCTGACAGGGGCGGACCCTGTCGACCACAGCACGGCGAAGGCGACGATACCGGCGATCAGGCCGGCGGCGATCGCCCAACCCAGACAGCGGCACAACGCCGGTCGCCTGCCGGATCGGGACTGCACGATGGCGGTCAGCGCCACCACCGCGTTGAGGACCGCCGTCCAGCCGAAGACGGTCCACTGACCGGTCAAGCGGTCGCAGTAGGCGCGGCTCCCCGCGTCGGTGCACATGCCGACCCCGATCGCGCAGTAGAACCAGGCGAGTCCGGTCAGGCCGGCGAAGACCAGGTGGACGACGCCGGCGAAGAACAGGCCCGGGCGCGACCTGGGGGGCCGCCGGTAGGGCGGCGGCGGGTACGGCGGGTACGGCGCGGGCGTGTTCGGCGTCATGACTCGACCCTGCTCGACGGTGCGGGGCTCCGCCTGAGTAACGGTACCTAGGTGTAGCACCGTCCGCCGAAGAACACCTGGATGTCGCTGATGCGGCCACCGCGCACGGTGATGACCTCGGTGTTGCGGAACCGCTCGCCGGTGTCGGCCAGCTCGTACTCGTAGAGGACGAAGACCTGCTCGCCGACGGTCGAGCTGGCGAGGATGCGCTGGGTGCGAAAGCGCCCGGCGGTCGGGAAGCAGCGCTCGAGGTAGGTCGTCCGGTCGATGCGGTCGTCCTGCGGGCTGGTGAAGCGCAGCCCGGGCGAGAGCAGCACCTCGGCCGCCGACCGGTCACCCGCGCGGTAGGCGGCGAACATCCGCCGCACCACCTCGTGCGCGGGCAGCCCGGCGTCGGTCACCTCAGCGGAAGGCGTCGACGCCGGTGAGCTGGGAGCCCAACACCAGGGTGTGCACCTCGTGCGTGCCCTCGTAGGTGTAGACGGTCTCGAGGTTCACCGCGTGCCGCAGGACCGGGTATTCGGTGGTGATGCCGCTGCCACCGAGGATCGAGCGCGCCTCGCGGCAGATCCCCAGCGCGGCCGAGACGTTGGCGAACTTGCCGAAGCTGATGTGGTGCGGCTTGATCCGCCCCGCGTCCTTCAGGTGCCCGAGCCGCTGCGCGGTCAGCTGCGCCTGCTGCAACGACACCGCGAGGTCGGCGAACTTCTTCTGGGTCAGCTGGAAGCCCGAGATCGGCTTGCCGAACGCGGTGCGCGAACCGGCGTAGTCGAGGGCCGACGCGAGCGCGTCGCGCGCTGCCCCGGTGACGCCCCAGACGATCCCGTACCGCGCCTCGCTGAGCGCTCCCAGCGGCGCCCGCAGCCCGGTGCCCGCAGGCAGCCGGCTGGACTCGGGCACCCGCACGCCGTCGAGGACGAGCTCGCTCGTCACCGAGGCGCGCAGGGAGATCTTGTGGTGGACGTCCTGGGCGGTGAAGCCCGGCATGCCCTTCTCGACGAGGAAGCCGCGGATGCCTTCCTCGGTGCGGGCCCACACGACGGCGACGTCGGCGAGCGAGCCGTTGGTGATCCACATCTTGGTGCCGTCGATGATCCAGTCGTCGCCGTCGCGGCGCGCGCGGGTGCGCATCGAGCCGGGGTCGCTGCCGGCGTCGGGCTCGGTGAGCCCGAAGCACCCGAGCAGCTCGCCCTTGGCCATGCCGGGCAGCCAGCGCTGCTTCTGCTCCTCGCTGCCGTAGGCGTGGATGCAGAACATCGCCAGCGAGCCCTGGACGCTGACCAGCGAGCGCAGGCCGGAGTCGACGGCCTCGACCTCGGCGCACACCAGCCCGTACTGCGAGGCCTTGGCGCCCTGGCAGCCGTAGCCCTCGAGATGCATGCCGAGGATGCCGAGCTCGCCGCACTCCTGCGCGATCTCGCGGGCGGGCAGCGTGCCGGCTTCGAACCACTCCTGGATGTGCGGACGCAGGCGGTCGTCGGCGAACTTGCGGATCGTGTCGCGCAGCAAGCGGTCGTCGCTGTCGAGTTCGTCGTCGAGGTCGAGCAGGTCCAACCGGTCGAGGGCGTCGCTCATGCCCAGCACGCTACCCGGATGTCCGCCCGCCGAGCGCGGTGATGATCCCACGACGAGCCCGGCCGGTGAGGTAGCCGATCGACGGGTGTGCCCCGAACTCGACGGTCAGCGCGACGCCGTAGTGGCGCCTGGTGTACCAGCGGGTCATGCTGCCGTGGCAGGTGCCGTGGCAGCGGAACGGCTTCGAACGCAGCCCGAGGTTGTGGGCGAGGCGCGCGCGCAGGGCCGGGTCGACCGCCCCTCCGTCGGTGGTGTCGACGCCGGCCAGCGGCTGGTGCAGCGACACGACGTCCCGCGGCCGGACGCGCAGCAGGAACGCGTGCACCGCCCGGGACTCGGGCTCGGACAGCGGGCGCGGCCCGGAGTTGTAGCGCCCCCGCAGGCGCGTCCAGGACACCGGGAAGTTGCGGTTCAGGTCGACGCCGTGCGCGTTCTGGCGGGTGTGGGCGGCGTCGCCGTCGGGGTTCATCGTCGGGATCACCCAGAGGTTGACGCCCGTGATGTGGCCGCGCCGGATCATCGCGTCGACGACACGCACGCCGGCATGCTCGTCACCGTGCATCTGGCCGATCACCACGTCGACGCGGCGCAGCTGCGGGTTGCCCAGGTGGTAGGCCACGATCGGGCGGTGCCGCACGCTGTAGCCGATGACGGTGCGGGCCACGACCGGCTTCGCGACGGCGGCCGGAGCGGTGAGCAGGCCGGCGGCGGTCGCGACGACCAGCGCGAGCGAGCCCGCACGCCTGGACAGGTTCGACACCGCAGCTGCCCCCGATCGGCGTGATCGAGCGTCAGGGTAGCAGCGGCGACTACCCTCCTGGGATGCCCGAGCCGCTCGAGTTCGACCCCATCGACCGCGCCGGGGACCTGTGGCAGCAGCACTGGCCCGACGAGGATCCCGGCGTGTACGCCGCGATGCGCGCGGTCACCTCGATCATGCGGGCGCACCAGATCCTGCTCGCCGAACTCGACGCCGTGCTGCGGCCCTTCGGGATCACTTTCAGCCGCTACGAGGCCCTCGTGCTGCTGGTGCACGCCGGCCGCGGCGCGCTGCCGCTGTCGAAGATCGGTGAACGTTTGCAGGTGCATGCCACCTCCGTCACCAACGTCATCGACCGGCTCGAGGGGGCCGGACTGGTGCGCCGCGAACCGAACCCGCGCGACGGACGCGGCACGCTGGCCGTCATCACCGACGAGGGGCGCCTAGTCGCGGCCAAGGCGACCGCCGAGTTCAACGCCTCCCGCTTCGCGATGTCGGCCCTGCCGCACCGCGACCTCGACGAGCTGTTCGCCATCCTGCGCAAGCTGCGCCTGGATGCGGCCGACTTCCGGCTGTGATCAGGCCGGTTCGCCGGCCAAGGGCCGGGACCGTGTCAGGTAGGCGTTGATGATCACGTCGTAGTCGTAGTCGGTCCCGTGCGCCTCGGCGCAGGTGATCATCACGATCCGGTTCGGCGTCTTCTCGTTCATCAGGCTGCGGACGTTGCCGGCCTGGCTCTTGGCGACGCCGTACACCTGCGTGACCGTGTACGTCAGCACGCCGGTGCGCGTCCGGAGCGTGACGATCGAGCCGTCGAGCACCGAGGTGGGGTAGACCGTGATGCCGTCGAGCTTCGAGGACTTCCCGGCCCGGACCGCGCGGATGATCTGCACGGTGGCCGGCTCGGAGGCCGGGTTCATCACCTCGCGCCGGTCCTGCGCCCACGCGTGCCCGAGCAGGTACGTGGTGGCCGACGTGCTGCCCGGGGCGACCCCGAAGTCCTGCTTCACCCAGCAGACGGTGTGGTGCTGCTCGCCGGGCGGGTCGAGCGGGCGGACGTAGGGCATGCCGCAGACCCGGGCCGTGATCGAATACGGCCGGGCGCCGGGGCCGGTCATCGTGAAGCGGGTCGGCGCGGCCGCGGCGACCTCCTGGATCGCCGGCGCCGCCGTGGGCGTGGGCGTCGCGCGCGGGGTCGGGCTCTGGGCGACCGGGCTCGAGGTCCGCGGCGGGTGCGCCGGCGGCGGGTTCGAGGGCCATAGCGCGACGGCCAGGACGAGCGCGACGGCGCCACAGAGGGCGGCAACCGCCGCGATCCACCGTCGTCTGCGCACTCGTCGAGAGTAGGCCGAATCCGCGGACCGGGCTCAGCGAGCCTGGTTGTACAGCGACACGGCGTGGGCCCGGCTGCGCGCGCCGAGCTTGGCGCGGATGTGTTCGACGTGCTTGTCGACGGTGCGGGGGCTCAGGAAGAGCAGCCGGGCGATGGCGGCGGTCTTGAGGCCGGACGCCACCAGGGCGAGCACCTCGCGCTCGCGGATCGTCAGCGCGTCGAGGGCACCCGGTTCGCGCCGGGCCTCGGCCGCCCGCAGGGCAGCGTGGTGGAAAGCCGCGCCGACGTGCTTCTGCACCTCGCCCGCGATGGCCATCTCGCGGTCGTCGAATTCGCTGCTCCACCGGTTGATGCCGATGCCGACGACGCGGGTGCGCGATGCCAGGACGGCGAACGCGATCTGGTGGTTGGTCTCGAGCGGGCGGAACACCTCGCGCCACAGGTCGAGGGCCTGCAGGTCGGGAAGTCTGATGAAGTCCGACAACCGTCGCGGCGCCGGATCGCCGGTCGCGGCGTAGTCGCGCACCAGCGGGTGCTCGTGCTGGAGCGCGTCGAACGCGACCTCCAGATCGGCCCGCGGCGTGAGCTCCGGTTCGTACCAGGTCCGCGTGCGTCCGGCGGCCGGTGTCGCGAGGTCGATGTCGTTGTAGCTGACCAGTTCGCACGGCACCAACGATCGCAGCTCGCGCACGAGAACGCGGGCCACGTCGTCCGGGTCTGCTGCCTCGTGCAGGACGGCGAGCATGCGCAGCACGCCAGTCGCGTCGTCCACGCGCAGGTGCGACACCTGTGTACTCCCCCTGAAGACACCAGGCATCGTAACCACCAGCACGCAGCGACCGCTACGCCCTGCACCGCGGCACAATCAGCACTCGTCCGGTAACGCCGACCCCGCCGAGGTGCACATGTGGCATGCCATGTTCGTCGAGCAGATCCCGTCGAGCGAGAAGATCCTGCGCACGGTGCTGGTGTACGCGCTGGTGGCAACGCTCATCCGCCTCAGCGGCAAGCGCGGGCTGGCCGGGTTGAACACCCTCGACATCGTGGTGATGACGCTGCTGTCGAACGTCGTGCAGAACGCGATCATCGGAAACGACCTGAGCATCACCGGCGGCGCGATCGGCGCGGTGACCCTGGTTGCGGTCAACGCCGTGGCCAACCGGCTGGCCGTGCGGAACGCGCTGTTCGAGAGGCTCTTCGACGGCACCGACACCAAGGTGATCACGAACGGCGAGCTCGACGTGCGCGCGCTGAACCGGCTCGGCGTGCGCAGCACCGCGCTCGATCACGCAGTGCGGATGCAGAACGGCGAGGACGTCTCGCAGGTCGCCGATGGGGTGCTCGAGCCGGGCGGGCAGCTGCTGCTGACCCTGCGCGCCGACGAGCAGGGGGCGACGAAGGGTGACGTCGAGCGCTTGACGCTGCAGTTGGCCCGCATCGAAGCGGCGCTGGGCGGACTGGCAGATACTCGGACGTCCTAGTAAATTGGCGCGTAGCGGGCCGCCGCGCCCCCTTCGTCGAAATAGGGTCAGTGCCATGGATGCAGAGCACATCGACGCCGGCCGCGCGCGCTGGCAGGAGCGCTACGACGCCGCGCGCAAGACCGAGCGCGACTACACGACGCTCTCCGGTGACGAGGTCGAGCCGGTGTACGGACCCACCGACGCCGACTCGCGCATGGATCGCATCGGCTGGCCGGGGGAGTACCCCTTCACCCGCGGCATCCACCCCACCGGCTACCGGGGCAAGGCCTGGACGATCCGCCAGTTCGCCGGCTTCGGCAGTGCCCAGCAGACCAACGAGCGCTACAAGATGATCCTGGCCGAGGGTGGCGGCGGGCTGTCGGTGGCCTTCGACATGCCGACGCTGATGGGCCGAGACAGCGACGACCCGCGCTCGCTCGGCGAGGTCGGGCACTGCGGGGTGGCCATCGACTCGGCCGCCGACATGGAGGTGCTCTTCGACGGCATCGACCTCGGCGCGACCACGACGTCCATGACGATCTCCGGCCCGGCGGTACCGCTGTTTTGCATGTACGTCGTCGCCGCCGAGCGGGCCGGGGTGGATCCCGGCACGCTCAACGGCACGCTGCAGACCGACATCTTCAAGGAGTACATCGCGCAGAAGGAGTGGATCTACCCGCCGGAGCCGCACCTGAAGCTGATCGGCGACCTGATGGAGTACGTCGCCACCGAGGTGCCGGCCTACAAGCCGCTGTCGGTGTCGGGCTACCACATCCGCGAGGCCGGTTCGACGGCCGCGCAGGAGCTCGCGTTCACGCTAGCCGACGGGTTCGGCTACGTGGAGCTCGGGCTGTCCCGCGGGCTGGACGTCGACCAGTTCGCACCCGGCCTGTCGTTCTTCTTCGACGCGCACATCGACTTCTTCGAGGAGATCGCCAAGCTGCGTGCCGCGCGGCGCATCTGGGCCCGCTGGCTGCGGGACGTCTACGGGGCGAAGACCGACAAGGCGCAGTGGCTGCGCTTCCACACCCAGACCGCAGGCGTGTCGCTGACCGCGCAGCAGCCCGAGAACAACATCGTCCGTACCGCCGTCGAGGCGATGGCCGCGGTGCTGGCCGGCACGAACTCGCTGCACACCAACGCGCTGGACGAGGTGCTGGCCCTGCCGTCGCAGAAGGCGGCGCAGATCGCGTTGCGCACCCAGCAGGTCATCGCCGAGGAGACCGGCGTGCTCAACGTCGCCGACCCGCTCGGTGGGTCGTGGTACGTCGAGGCGCTCACCGACCGCCTCGAGGCCGAGGCCGAGAAGATCTTCGAGCGCATCACGGAACTCGGCGGCGACGGCACCATCACCGCCGGCCTGCTGCGCGGCATCGAGGACGGCTGGTTCATCACCGAGATCGCCGATTCGGCGTTCAGCTACCAGGTGGCGCTCGAGAAGGGCGACAAGCGGGTCGTCGGGGTCAACACGCTCACCGGCGACGTGGGGGAGCCGCTGGACATCCTGCGGGTCTCGCACGAGGTCGAACTCGCGCAGCGCGAGGTGGTTGCGTCACGGCGCGCCGCGCGCGACCAGGCCGCCGTCGACGCCGCGCTGGCCAGGATGGTCGATGACGCGGCGAACGGGCGCAACACCGTGCCCGCCATGCTGGACGCCGCCCGGGCCGAGGCGACGCTCGGTGAGATCTGCAACGCGTTCAAGCCGATGTGGGGCGAGTACCGGGAGGTCGCCCGCTTCTGACCGCCCGAGTGGTCAGGTCGGCGGGGTCGTGGCCACTTCCCGGCCGCGGTGGTCAGTTCGTGCAGGAAGTGGGCGCCCACCGTCGACCACCACCCGAGAAAAGTGACCACTCCCGAGCGGACGCGGGGCGGCCCGTGCCCGGTTCCGTGCCCGGTTGCGGGGCCGCAGCACCGGCGCGACGGTGACTCCGACGCTGGCGAGCATGACCATGGCGACGCCGACCAGCGTGGCCGCAGACAGCGTCTGGTCGAGCACGAGGAACCCGGCGATCGCGCCGACGCCCGGGTTCAGGCTGGTCAGCACGCCGAACACCGCGGTGGGCAGCCGTCGCAGCGCGAGGAGGTCGAGGCTGTAAGGGATCGCGCTCGACAGCACGCCGACGGTCAGACCGATGACCGCCGTGGACGGTCGGCTGAGGTTCGCGGCACCGGCGGTGAGCAACCCGATCGGCGCCATGACGATCGCACCGAACACGCAGCCCATGGCCAACCCGGCCAGGCCGGTTCCCGAACGGCCCATGCGGCCGCTGAGCAGGATGTAGCCGGCCCAGCAGCAGGCCGCGGCCAGCGTGAAGCCCACGCCGGCCGCGTCGCCGCCGGACAGCTCACCGCCGATCAGGACCACCCCGGCCGCTGCGGGCACGGCCCACGCCCGGGTGGTCCACGAGGTCGCGGTGACGATCGCGACGGCCAGCGGGCCCAGGAACTCGAGGGTGATCACGGTGGCCAGCGGCAACCGGTCCAGCGCCAGGTACAGCGTGACGTTCATCAGGGTGAAGACGCCGCCGAACAGCAGCGAGGACTGCAGGTCGCTCCGGCTCCACCGGCGCCGCCACGGCCGGGCCAGCAGGCAGAGCATCGCCGCCGCTCCGAGCAGCCGCAGGCTGACCGTGCCCACCGGGCCGACGCGAGCGAACAGGTGCGTCGCCAGCGCAGCGCCGAACTGCACCGAGGCGACGCTGGTGACGGCGAGCGCCGTGCCGAGCGCCGGCTGCGGGGTGGTCGGGCCGCGGGTCACCCTTGCGACGCTAGAGCCGCCGCGCGGCCGGCCGGAAATGCGCGGGACGCGACGACTTATGCTTCGCGGTCATGAGCGGTGTCGAGGTGCGGCACCTGCGCGTGCTGGTCGCGCTGACCGAGGAGGGCACCTTCACCGACGCCGCGATCCGCCTGGGGATCACGCAATCCGCGGTGTCGCGCACGATCCGCTCGCTCGAGAAGGTCGTGGGCGACCGGCTCGTCGAGCGCACCACCCGCTCGGTGGCGCTGACGCCGGCCGGTGTGCGCTGCTACCGGGCGGCCGTCCGGGCCCTCGCAGCCCTCGCCGAGGTCGTCGACGCCGCGCACGGCCGCGTCCGCCCGCTGCGCGTCGGGTACTCGTGGTCCGCGCTCGGCCGGCACACGACGGCGGTGCTGCGCCGCTGGCGGGCCGAGCACGACGACATCGAGATCGAGGTGCACCGGGTCGACGAGCGCGACGGCGGCCTGGGTCGCGGCGCGGCGGACATCGCGATCGTCCGGGGCGCGTTCGGCGAGCCGGGCACGACGACGCGGCGCCTGTTCGCGGAGCCTCGGATGGCGGTGCTGCCCGTCGGTCACCGGCTGGCCGGCGCGTCGCTCGTCCACCTGGCCGACCTCGCCGACGACACCGTGCTCACCACCGGGTACGGGACGACGACCCTCGACCTGTGGCCGGCTGCGCATCGCCCGGCGCGCTGGCTGGTCGTCGACAACACCGACGAATGGCTCACCGAGATCGCCGGTGGGCTGGCCATCGGGGTCACCGCCGAATCGACCGCCGTGCAGCACCCGCACCCGGGCGTCGTCTTCGTCCCGCTCGCCGACGGCGGGACCGTCGAGGTCCAGCTCGCGTGGCCGAGCGGTCACGCGCACCCCGCCGTCCCCGACTTCGTCGCACTCGTCGAGGACGTCGTCGCCGCGCCGCCCGCTCAGCAGACGACGTAGCGGCCGGCTTGGCGCAGGACGGTCAGCGACACCGAGAGCAGCGAGACGCCGTCCGGGCTGTCCACCTCGAGCGGCACCGTCCACCGGTCGGTGCCGCTCGATCTGGTCGTCGTACCGGTGAAAACGGGC
>CAZZZE010000070.1:5900-10342 GCA_964658365.1 uncultured Jatrophihabitantaceae bacterium | reverse complement strand
ATTGGTGTTCGGAACCACGAGCCTGTCGCCCGGCGGCATAACGGTCGAGTTCAGCGGCGGCAAACGGAGCGAGGAACGAGCGCAGTTGGCGTCCGCTGCAACGGTTGTTGGGCCGGGCCGGTTCCGCTAATGCCGCCGGGCCGATAGACCCATCGTGACGGCTGCCGCAATGAACATGGCCGCAATCATTGCGGCGAAGGTGGCGTAATCCGGCGTCCAATTCAGGCTAATGAAGGCCGCCCGCAAGACGGCCTGACTTCACCGGGCGGTCGAGGCCGGTGAAAAGTAGGGTGGTCGGATGCCGAAACCGCCTGCTCGCACCGCACCCCTGGCGTCGTTGGCCGACGTCGAGCTGCCGCCCATCGACACCGAGGCGCCGTCCTGGCCGCTGCGCGAGGTCGAGGTCAACGGGGTCACGATCGCAGTGCGCAGCACGCCGAGCGACGACCCGTCGGCCGAGCCTGCCCTGTTCGTGCACGGGCTGGGCGGCTCTGCGACGAACTGGACCGACTTCGCCGGCCTGCTGAGCGGCCGGCTGGCCGTCGACGCGATCGACCTGTACGGCCACGGCCATTCCGGTCCGGCGCCGCGCGGGCGGTACACGATCGAGGCGTTCGCCGACCTGGTCATCGCCTACATCGAACAGTCCGCTCGCGGGCCGGTGCATCTCGCCGGCAACTCGATGGGCGGCGCGATCAGCATCATGGTGGCGTCGCGCCGTCCCGACCTCGTCCGGACGCTGACCCTCGTCTCGCCGGCTGTCCCCGACAACCGGCTGCGGGTGTACCCGATGAAGTACGACAAGACGATGGCCGTCATCATCCTGCCGGTGCTGGGCGAGCTGCTCGTCAAGCAGTTCAACAAGCGTTACGCCGTCGAGGTGCGGGTGAAGGGCACGATCAAGCTCTGCTTCGCCAGGCCCGAACGCTTCTCCGCCGCGCGGCTGGCCGAGGCGGTCGCCGAGGCGAAGCACCGCGTCGACCTGCCGTGGGCCGAGTCGGCGGTCCTGCGCTCCTTGCGCGGCCTGGCGCTGTCACAGTTCCTGCGCGGACGCACGGCGTGGCAGGCGATGCGGGCCATCAGCGCGCCCACGCTCGTGCTGTGGGGCGACACCGACAAGCTCGTCGCGCCGGACCTCGCGCCGTACGTCGCGGCCGCCATCCCGGACTCCCGGCTGCTGGTGCTGGAGGACATCGGACACACCGCGATGATGGAGGATCCGATCACCTCGGCCCGTGCCGTGATCGCGTTACTGGACTCCGCCAATAAGGCCGCGGAAGGCACTCCCGCCTGAGTGAGCGTCAATGCCGGCCTTTCCGGCGACCTGTGCAACTCTGGACGAGTGTTTTCGGGGCAGGACGGGAAGCGTGGGTCGACGTTGATCGACCCCCGCGCCGACCCGCGCAGCCGCGATCCGCTCGACGACGTCCGGGCAGCGCACGCCGGCGCGCGCCGCACCCAGGTCGGTTACGGTCCGCGCGGTGGTCGACGCCCCGCGGAACGCCCGCTCGCGTCCTGGCTGCGCACCTTCATCCGCCGCTGGGGCTGGCGCGCGTACGCGATCCCGGTGCTCGCCGCCGTCACCGTCGTGGCCCTGCTGACCTCGGGCGCGAGATCGACACCGTCGACGCCGGTGGCAGGCACGGCAGCGGACCCGACCTCGACCGGGGCGTCGGGCAAGGCCGTCTCGCCGCCACCCGCACCGAAGCAGATTCCGTTGAAGGGCGACGCGACCAGCGCCGGTGACAACAACGTCGCGCTGAAGGGGTACGCGCTGCCCAGCGGTCCCGCGTACACGACGAAGGGCGCCGGCACCTTCCGCATCCTGAAAGGCACCTCGCCGGTCGTCGGGACGGGTCAGCTGTACCGATACTCGATCGACGTCGAGAACGGCGTGAGCGGTATCGACCTCACGCAGTACCAGTCGCTGGTCACCTCGGTGTTGTCGGACAAGCGCAGCTGGGGCGGGCACGGGGTGTCGCTCGAACGCGTCGACTCCGGGCCGGTCGACTTCCACATCACGCTGACCTCGTCGCTCACGGTGCGCACGTACTGCGGTTACTCGATCCCGGTCGAGACGTCCTGCTACGCGCCGGCGGGGTCGGCCCGGGGCCAGAACGAGAATCGGGTGATCTTCAACGACGCCCGGTGGGTCCGCGGGTCGGCGGCCTACGTGGGCGACCTCGCGCTGTACCGGATCTACATGATCAACCACGAGGACGGGCACGCGCTCGGCCACAACCACGCGCACCAGTGCCTGCCCGGCGGACTGGCCCCGGCCATGATGCAGCAGAGTTTCGGACTGCGTTCCGCGGTCACCAAGCAGATCTGCGAGGCCAATCCCTGGCCCTACCCGACCGGCGTCTCCGGCGCCCCGGGTGCGGAGCAGCCCGACACCTCGAAGAACGACGAGTACAAGCTCGGCGACTAGCCTGGAATGGCGGGGCCGCGCTGGCCGTTGGCCCCAACAGACTGTCATCGACCATGAAGGACGTTTGTCGTGAGCCTGCCACCGCTCGTCGAGCCCGCCGAGTCACTGTCGATCGATGAGGTGCGTCGGTACAGCCGGCACCTGATCATCCCGGACGTCGCCATGGACGGGCAGAAGCGGCTCAAGAACGCCAAGGTGCTGTGCGTCGGTGCCGGTGGCCTCGGTTCGCCGGCGTTGATGTACCTGGCCGCGGCGGGAGTCGGCACGCTCGGCATCGTCGAGTTCGACGTCGTCGACGAGTCGAACCTGCAGCGCCAGATCATCCACGGGCAGAGCGACATCGGCCGCTCGAAGGCCGAGTCGGCGCGCGACTCGGTGCTCGAGATCAACCCGCTGATCACGGTCAACGTCCACGACACGCGCCTCGACAACGACAACGTCCTCGAGATCTTCAGCCAGTACGACCTCATCGTCGACGGCACCGACAACTTCGCGACGCGCTACATGGTGAACGACGCGTGCGTCCTGCTCGGCAAGCCCTACGTGTGGGGCTCGATCTACCGCTTCGACGGCCAGGTCTCGGTGTTCTGGGACGAGTTCGGCCCCAACTACCGCGACCTCTACCCCGACCCGCCGCCGCCCGGCATGGTGCCGTCGTGCGCCGAGGGCGGCGTGCTGGGCGTGCTGTGCGCGGCCATCGGCTCGATGATGGTGGCCGAGGCGATCAAGCTCATCACCGGAATCGGTGACACCCTGCTCGGCCGCCTGCTGGTCTTCGACGCTCTCGAGATGACCTGGCGCGAGCTCAAGATCCGCAAGGATCCGGCCGCTCCGAAGATCACCGAGCTCATCGACTACGACGCGTTCTGCGGCGTGGTGTCGGAGGAGGCCCAGGCCGCGGCCGCGGGCTCGACCATCACCGCGTCCGAGCTCAAGGACCTGCTCGACTCCGACAAGCCGGTCTACCTCGTCGACGTCCGCGAGCCCGCCGAGTGGGAGATCGTCCGGATCCCGGGCGCCACCCTGGTGCCGAAGGACGAGATCCTGCGCGGCGACGCCCTGGCGTCCATGCCGCAGGACAAGCAGATCGTCATGTACTGCAAGACCGGCGTGCGCTCGGCCGAGACGCTCGCGGCCGTCAAGGGGGCCGGGTTCAAGGACGCCGTGCACGTCCAGGGCGGGGTCACGGCGTGGGTCAACCAGGTGGATCCGTCACTGCCCGTGTACTGACGAGGGTTACCGGGGTACGGCTCGTGCGTGCCTCAACGTGATCTTGTCGGAATCTTCCTGACCCTGCAGGGCGAGTTCGGCGCGCGCGTGCACGCGGTGGCGCCCGGGCAGTGGGGCGGCCCGACGCCGAACGCAGGCTGGACGGTCGCCGACCTGGTGGCGCACCTGATCACCGAGCACCTGTGGGTCGAACCGCTGATGCGCGGCCTTGATCTCGACGCCGCGGCGACCGCGGTCGACCGCGCCCGCTCGCTCACAGGTGCCGGTGGCGTCGAGACCGCCTACGTCGCGGCGTGGGACGAGGCAGCAGCGCGAGCCGCAGCGGCGTTCGCCGAGCCCGGCGCCCTGCAGCGAACGGTGCATCTGACGCGGGGCGACACGGCGGCCGGCGGCTACATCCGCGAGCTGATCTTCGACCTCACCGTGCACACCTGGGACCTCGATCGGGCGATCGGGTACTCGGGTGCGCTGCCCGCCGACGTCGTGCAGGCCGTGTGGGAGGAGTCGCACCAGTTCGAAGACCTCTCCGCCAGCGGCATGTTCGACCACCCCGTCGCGGTCGCCCCGGACGCGCCCGTCCAGGACCGGCTCATCGCCATGACCGGCCGGGACCCGCGATGGTCGGACTCGGTCCTCGACCGCTGACCTGCTGACCGGCGGACCTGTCGGGGCGCTGGGGGCGCTGGGGTCGTGCGCCGTTCGTCCGGTTGTCGGGTCGACGCGTCGGCGGGCCGGTCTCCCGGCCTCGCTTGTCACTCTCCGATCGCGGTTCTGCGGTCGT
>CAZZZE010000070.1:0-5800 GCA_964658365.1 uncultured Jatrophihabitantaceae bacterium | reverse complement strand
GCTTGCTCCTGCGTTGCGACCTTCGTCGTCGCGGCGGCCTCGTTCCCGGCGCGCTCGACGCGGGCGATCTGGTAGACCCGCAACCCCGGGACGGCGGCGACCTCGACCTGGACGATGCGCAGGTCCTTCAGCCAGGCGACCGCAGCGCGGACGTCGGCGATGGCGCCGGCGAGCGGGGAGATTCCGGCCAGCACCGTTCGCACGGCGAGCACGAAGTCGCGCAGGATGCCGGCGATCTTGGCCACCGTCGCCGCGATGCGCGCGGCCTGCTCGGCCTGGGTCGGGGCCTCGGCGGCGCCGAAGCTGAAGATCGCCGCGACGGTTCCGACGGCCTGGATACCGGCCGTCCACGCGAGCAGTTCGCCCAACTCGTGCTCGATCAGCGAATGCGCCTGGTCGATGTGGTGAGCGAGGTCCGAGCAGGCGCGGGCCAGGCCGCGGTGCACGCGGGCCACGTCGTCCAGATGCTCGCTCAGTGCGTTGCAGACCGTCGCGATGTCCGGGCCCTCGCGCAGCCGGTCGACGAGCGGCCGCAGGTCGACGAACGCCGCCGGGGTCGAGTGGTTCTCGAGCGCGGCTGCCGACGCGTGCCAGGCAGCCGCAGCCGCGCGCAGGCGGTCCTGGTGCCCGTTGGGCCACACGTAGCCACCGAGGTGGTGGGCGACGAAGTGCCAACCCGGTGGGCCACCGGACCCCCCACCGGCCGCGGACGGCACGGCCGAGGGCAGTCCGATGCGGGTGTCGTCGGGCAGGCGGGTGATAGCGCGGGTGATGTGCGGGTCGACGTGGTGCCCGCGCACCGTCGAGGCGGCCTCTGCGGCTGCGTAGTTGCGGGCCGTCGCCGCGAGCATGGCCGAGACGCGGTAGCAGGAGTTGATCACGTCCTCTGCGGCCTGGATCGCGGTGGGCGCGATCCGGTCGTACGCGCTCGACCATTGCGTTGCCGCCGGGTCGTCGCCGGCCATGCCGCCGCCGGACAGCACGTCGGCGACCGCGTCCCCGACGGCGCGACTCAACGGATCGGCGACCGAGCGCGCCATCTCGCCCGAGGCGGCTGCAAGGTCCGCCACCTCGACGGTCACCAGTGCCATGCGCCGACCCTGGCAAACGCGGCCGAACTTCGCGCGGGCTCCTGCCGGGCCTGTGGACAACGGCGGTCGTGCAAGGGTGGACGCCGTGGCCGAGCAGGGAGACTTCGCGCGCCGCATCCTGGCCTGTGTCGAGTCGATACCACCCGGTCGGGTGATGACCTACGGCGACGTCGCCGAGTTCGCGGGCACCCGGTCCGCACGCGTCGTCGGCCGGGTATTGGCCATGGACGGCGGCACCGTGCCGTGGCACCGCGTCCTGCGCTTCGACGGGTCGATGGCACCGCACCTGATCGACGAGCAACGGCAGCGGCTGCTGTCCGAGGGCGTGCGCTTCGTCGGCGCGAAGGTCGACCTCGGGCGATTCCGCTGGGACGGCGTCAGCGGCTAGCGAGTGCTCGCAGCGACCCGGCGGTGGGGACGGCGATCCAGCCCTCGACGCGGGCGTGCTCGCGCAGTTTGTCCGGTATCGGGTCGACCGCGCCCGGCTCGAGCACTAACCGGGCCGTGATGCCGGCGATCACGGCGTCGAAGGCGTGGTCGGACGTCGTGCACGCCCGCTCGATGTCGGGCGACCCGAACGCCAGGGGCAGCACGTCGAGCAGCCACCCGACCTTGGCGGCCAGCCGGGCCTGGCCTGGGGCGCCCTTGTACCCGTGCGGATTCGCGTCGCCCCAGCGGCGCAGCGACCCGGCGGGGTAGGTCTCGACGACCCGACCGGCGCCGCTGCGGTCGCTGCCCGGATCGAGCCGGGGCAGCAGCGCGGCGGCCCGGAAGGCGGCGTGCCCGATCCGGTCGGCCGAGACGCTGAGGGGTCGCATGCCCAACGCCTGGCAGTGCAGGTCGGTCGCCCGGTAGGCGAGCTGCCGCCGCTGCTCGACGGTGGCCGCACCCGCGACCGGGCGGCCGTCGCGGTGCGCGATGACGAAGTCGACGAAGGGCAGTGGCCAGCCCAGCGGGCAGTCGAGGCCGACCTTGTCGGCGCCGCGGCAGGCCTGGACGACGGCCTCGTCGTCGGCCGGCTGGATGAGCTCGACCACACAGGGCCGCGACGTCCAGTCCAGGACGGCCACTGCCGTCGTGGCGGCTGACGCGGCGAGGTCGACGCCGACGGTGAGCACGACTCGACGCTACGCAGCTGCGAGGTCCGCGCTGAAACTGTCGGAGCCCCGTGCTCAGATGTTCAGGTGACCGATCGCCCCTACCGACTTGTCCGGCCACCGCGCGCGGCGGCGGCCGTTCCGGTGCTCGACGACGCCCAACGACAGGTGGTCGAACACCCGGGCGGTCCGCTGCTGGTGCTCGCCGGGCCGGGCACGGGCAAGACGACGACCCTGATCGAGGCCGTGGTCGACCGGGTCACGAATCGCGGGGTCGATGTCGGCGAGGTGCTCATGCTGACGTTCAGCCGCCGCGCGGCCGGGGAGCTGCGCGATCGGGTGGCGGCGCGGTTGGGGCGGACGATCCGCGAACCGGTCGCCCGCACCTTGCACTCCTACGCCTTCGGCCTGCTGCGGATGGCCAACCTGGCTCGCGGGCTGCCGGCGCCGCGGCTGCTGGCCGCCGCCGAGCAGGACATCGTGGTGCGCGACCTGCTGGCCTCCACCACCGTCGAGTGGCCGCCCGAGCTGCAGCCCGCCCTGGCCACCACGGCCTTTGCCGGCGAGGTCCGCGAGCTGCTGATGCGTGCGGTCGAACGCGGGCTCGACGGCGCCACGCTGCGCGAACTCGGCCGTCGACGTCAACGGGCGGACTGGCAGGCGGCCGGCACATTCCTCGACGAGTACCACGCCGTGTACGCCATGAAGGATCCCGGCGCCTACGACCCGGCCGAGCTGATCCGCAGCGCGCTCAACGCCCTGCACGACGATTCCGAGCTGCTGGCCCGTGAGCGGGCGCAACGTCGGCGGATCTTCGTCGACGAGTACCAGGACACCGACCCTGCCCACACCGAGTTGCTGTCGCTGCTCGCCGCCGGCGCCGACGAACTGGTGCTCGTCGGCGACCCCGACCAGTCGATCTACGCCTTCCGCGGTGCCGACGAGTCGGCGATCCGCGACGTCGGGGCCAACTTCGGCCCTGCGCCGACGATCGCGCTCACGACCTGCCGGCGCTCCGGCGCGCAGCTGCTCGCCGCCACCAGGCGCGTCGCCGCCCGGCTGCCCGGTCCGGCGGCGCAGCGCGCGATCGTGCCGCTCGACGGCGCCGATCCGGGCGGCGTCGAGGTCGGGGTGTTCCGCAGCGCGAGTGAGGAGGCCGCCTTCCTCGCGGCAACGTTGCGCAGGGCTCACCTCGACGGCATGCCATGGTCGCGGATGGCGGTGCTCGTCCGCTCGACCAGCCTGTCGCTGCCCACCCTGCGACGCGCGTTCGGTACCGCCGGCGTGCCCGTGTCCGTGCGCGGCGACGACCTCCCGCTCGCCGATCAACCGGCCGTCGCCACGCTGCTCGACGCGGTTCGGGCCGTGCTCGCCCATCGCGCGGGGGAGGACTCCGAGGAGCTCGCCGAGCGGTTGTTGCTCGGCCCGATCGGAGGTGGCGACGCGGTCTACCTGCGCCGGCTGCGCCGCGCGTTGCGTCAGCTGACCATGGCGACAGGTGATGCGCCGACGCTGTGCGCCGCGGTCTGGGACGTGCCCGGTGCCGCGGTGCTGCCGCAGGCCGTCCGGCGTCCCGTCCACGCTGTGGCCGCGGTGCTCGCCGCGGGCGCCGAGACGGTCGAGCACGGCTCGCCCGAGGACGTGCTGTGGGCGGTGTGGCAGGCGTCCGGGTTGGCTCGGCGCTGGGAGCAGGCCAGCCGTTCGGGAGGCCCGTCCGGCGCCGCCGCCGACCGCGACCTCGACGCGATCGTCGAGCTGTTCGACGCCGCGGCCCGCTTCACCGACCGGCTCCCGCAGGCCGGCATCGAGCGTTTCACCGAACACCTCGCTGCCCAACAACTCCCGGGCGACGTCCAGCCCACTCGGCGCCTTGCCAGCGAGCACGTGCAGGTGCTCACGGCGCACGCGTCGAAGGGGCTCGAATGGGACCTCGTCTGCGTCGCCAACGTCCAGGAGGGCGTGTGGCCTGACCTGCGCCGGCGCGGCTCGCTGCTGGGGTCCGAGACGCTGGTCGACGTCCTGGCCGGACGCGACCCCTCGGTGCTCTCGCAGACAGCGCCGCAACTCGCCGAGGAACGGCGGCTGTTCTACGTCGCGGTCACCCGCGCCCGGCACCGGGTCGTCGTCACCGCCGTATCCGGCGACGAGGACCAGCCGTCGCGCTTCCTCGACGAGCTCGATCCGGTCGACGGCGACCGCCCGATGAGACCGCCCCCGCGCGGCGTCCACCTCACGGGGCTGGTCGCCGAGCTGCGGGCCGCCGTGTGCGACCCCTCGACACCGGCCGACGAGGCGCAAGCCGCCGCGCGCAGCCTGGCGGAGCTCGCTGCGGCCGGCGTCGGCGGTGCCGATCCCGACGCCTGGTGGGGCCTCGCGCCGCTGTCGGACGACCGACCCGTCGTGGCCGCCGAGGAGCAGGTCGTGGTCAGCCCGTCGCGCATCGACGCGTTCCTGCGCTGCGAGCTGCGGGCGCTGCTCGGCGACCTCGGCGCGAAGGACGGCGACCAGCTCTCGGCCTCGCTCGGGATCCTCGTGCACGCCGTGGCTGCCGAGGCGCCGCCGGGAGCCGACCTCGCCGAGTTCGAGCGACGCCTCGACGAGCGGTGGTCCAACCTCGACTTCGGCGCGCGCTGGTTCGCGGCCAACGAACGCAAGCGCGCCACGGTGATCCTGGCCCGGTTGACCGCCTGGCTGGCCGCCAGCCGCAACCGTCTCGAACTCGTCGGGGTCGAGGAGGCCTTCAGCGTGGACCTCGGGGCGGCCCAGCTACGCGGACGCGTCGACCGCATCGAGCGCGACCGGGAAGGCCGGCTCGTGGTCGTCGATTACAAGACCGGCAAGTCGAAGCCCAGGACCGACGAGCTGGGGGAGCACCCGCAGCTGGCCGCCTACCAGCTGGCCGTCGAGCGGGGCGGCTTCGGCGCGGGTCGCTCCGGGGGTGCGGTGCTCGTGCAGCTGGCCGCGCCGGGGCGCGATCCCGAGCAGTGGCAGGGTCCACTGGCCGAGGCCGACGACCCGACGTGGATCGAGGCCGAGATCGGCGCCGTCGCCGACCTGCTGCACGGCAGCGAGTTCTCCGCCACGGTCGGCCCCGACTGCCGCAACTGCGCGCTGAAGAAGTGCTGCCCGCTGCAGCCCGACGGCCGGCAGGTGACCCAGTGACCGCGCTGCGCACCATCGGCGCCGGTGAGCTGGCGTCGCTGCTCGGGCTGCACCCACCCACTGCCGAGCAGACCGCGGTGATCGAGGGTGACCTGTCGCCGTCGGTGGTCATCGCCGGCGCCGGGTCCGGCAAGACCGAGACCATGGCCACCCGCGTCGTCTGGCTCGTCGCCAACCGGATCGTGCCGCCCGACGCCGTGCTCGGCCTCACGTTCACCCGCAAGGCGGCCGCCGAGCTCGGCCGCCGGATCCGCCGCCGGCTGGCCCAGTGGCGAGGCGTCGTCGAACGCGACCAGCCCGACGACGCCGAGTACCTCACCCTCCTGCGTTCGACCGAGCCGACCGTCTCCACCTACGCCGCCTACGCCGGCCGCCTGGTCGGCGAGCACGCGCTTCGCCTCGGCGCCGAGGCCGACGCCCGGCTGATGACCCTGGCCGCCTCGTGGCAGC
>CAZZZE010000069.1:0-10351 GCA_964658365.1 uncultured Jatrophihabitantaceae bacterium | reverse complement strand
GGCGGGGTGGTGGCCACCCCCGGGCGTCCGGTGGTCGGATTTTGCGGGTGGTGGTCGCCGCTGAGCGCCCACCACCCTGCGAAAGTGACCACCACCCCGAGGGACGAGGACGTGTCGCAGGTCCCACGTAGTATTAGTTCACGTGGCTAACGATCCTGGACACCAGCAGTCCGGGTGGGTGCGGCTGCTGTGGCGCCAGCTCATGCGACACCGCACGAACCTGACCCTCGCCTTCGTGGCCGCGGTCCTGGGCAGCGCCGCGCAGATCTCGGTGCCACTGGTGGCCCGCCAGATCGTCGACCACGTCGTCGGCGACCGGCACGCGTCGCTCTGGCCGTGGCTGGTCGTGCTCTTCGCCGCGGCCGGCATCAGCTTTGCGCTCGCCTACGTGCGTCGTTACCGCGGCGGGCAACTGGCGCTGGACGTCCAGTTCGATCTGCGCAACGCGATCCACGACCATCTGCTGACGCTCGATCAGCGGACGCTGGCGCGGATGCCCACCGGCCAGCTGGTCTCCCGCGCGAACTCCGACTCCGCGCTAGTCCAGGGCCTGCTGCAGTTCCTGCCGCTGATGACCGGCAACCTGATCATGATGCTGCTGGCGCTCGCCGTCATGTTCGTGCTCTCACCGCCGCTGGCGCTGCTGGCCCTCGTCGTCATGCCCGCCCTGTTCGTCGTGTCCTACCGGATGCGGCGGCGCGTCTTCCCGGCCAGCTGGGACGGGCAGCAGCGTGAGGGCGACGTCGCGCAGATCGTCGACGAGGGCGTCACCGGCGTGCGCGTCGTCAAGGCCTTCGGCCAGGAGACCCGCGAGCTCGAGCGCCTGGCAGCAGCGGCCGAGGACCTCTACGGCGCACGCATGCGGGCCACCCGGCTCAATGCCCGCTACCAGCCTCTGCTGGAAACCATCCCCACGCTCGCGCAGGTCGCGGTGCTGCTCTTCGGCGGCCTGCTCGCCCTGCACGGGCACATCTCGCTGGGCACGTTCCTCGCCTTCAGCACCTACGTCGGGCAGTTCGTCTCCCCGGCCCGCCAGCTCGCGGCCGTGCTGACCGTCGGCCAGCAGGCCCGCGCCGGCGTCGAGCGGATCTTCTCGCTGATCGCCACACCCACGGCCATCGCCGACGCCCCGGTGCGCGGCGAGCTGAGCTTCGTCGACGTCCGCTTCGGCTACGACCCCGGCTCCCCCGTCCTCGACGGTTTCGACCTGCACGTCGCGGCCGGCGAACGGGTCGCGATCGTCGGCACCAGCGGCAGCGGCAAGTCCACCGTGGCCGCGCTCGTCTCGCGCTTCTACGACCCCGACGCCGGACACGTCCTCATCGACGGCCACGACGTCCGCGGGCTGACGCTCGACTCGCTGCGCGGGCACGTCGGCGTCGCCTTCGAGGAGAGCTTCCTGTTCTCCGACACCGTCCGGGCCAACATCGGCTACGGCCGGCCCGGTGCCGGCGATGACGAGATCGAGGCTGCAGCCCGCACCGCGCAGGCGCACGGGTTCATCACCGAGCTGTCCCACGGCTACGACACCGTGGTCGGCGAGCGCGGGTTGACGCTATCCGGCGGACAGCGCCAGCGGATCGCGCTCGCCCGCGCCGTGTTGTCGGACCCCGCGATCCTGGTGCTCGACGACGCCACCAGCGCCATCGACGCCCGCACCGAGGAGGCCGTCCACGACGGGCTGCGCGCCGTGCTCGCCGAGCGCACCACCCTGCTGATCGCGCACCGCATCTCGACCCTGCACCTGGCCGACCGGGTGGCGGTGCTCGACGCCGGCCGCGTCGTCGACTACGGCACGCATGCCCAGCTCACCGGGCGCAGCGCGCTGTACCGCGGGCTGCTGTCGGGGCTGGACGAGGAGCCGCTGCGCGCGGCCGGCGACTCGATCGAGGCGCTGGCCTCGCTGACCAAGGACGGCGTCACCGCGTCGGCCTGGGCCGGCGGTGCCTCGGCCGGGCCGGCGCACGCCCGCGTCGTCAACACGGTGGGCGCCGGGCTGGGCGGGGGCGGCGGTTCCGCGGCGCTGATCGGCGCCATGCCGCCGACGCCCGAGTTGATCGCGCAGGTCGAGGCGCTGCCGCCGATCCGCGACGTGGCCGACGTCGACCTGCCCCGAGAGAGCGCGAAGCAGCACTCGTTCAGCCTGGCCGGCCTGCTGCGCCAGTTCCGGCGCCCGCTGCTGGTCGGCCTCGTGCTGGTCGTGCTCGACGCGCTCGCCGGGCTGGCCGGCCCGGTCCTGGTCGAGACCGGCGTCGACCACGGGGTGCATCAGCACGCCGAGGGTGTGCTGGTGGCGGCCACCGTCGCGTTCCTGGCCGTCACCCTGGCCGATTTCGTGGTGCAGATCGGCTCGACGTTCATCACCGGTCGCACCGCCGAGCGGATCATGCTCTCGCTGCGCATCCGTATCTGGGCGCAGCTGCAGCGGCTCTCCCTCGACTACTACGAGCGCGAGCTGGCCGGCCGGATCATGACCCGGATGACGACCGACGTCGACCAGTTCGAGGCGCTGGTGTCCAACGGCCTGCTGTCGGCGCTGATCGCCATGGTCACGTTCGTCGGCGTGGGGGTGGCGCTGGTCGTCATCAACGTCGAACTCGGCCTCGTGGTGCTGAGCGTGATCGTCCCGCTGTCGTTCGCCACCGTGTGGTTCCGTCGGCGCGCGTCACGGCTCTACGACCTGTCGCGCGAACGCATCGCGGTGGTCAACGCGGACTTCCAGGAGAGCCTGTCCGGAGTCCGTGAGGCGCAGGCGTTCGTGCACGAGGCCACTACCCGCGAGCACTTCCACGACCTGGGGCGCTCCTACCTGTCGTCCCGCATCGCCGCGCAGCGGCTGGTCGCCACTTATTTTCCGTTCGTCCAGTTCCTGTCCGCGGTGGCCGACGCCCTCGTGCTGGGCGTCGGTGCCGCACTGATCCGCGACGGGTCGCTCACCGTCGGCGCGCTGATCGCCTTCCTGCTCTACATCGACATGTTCTTCTCGCCGATCCAGCAGCTGTCGCAAGTCTTCGACGCCTGGCAGCAGACCCGCGTGTCGGTGGCGCGGATCGCCGAGCTGATGGCCCTCGACACGCTGACGCCCGAGCCGGCCGACCCGCAGTACCTCACCGCCCCGCTCGGTGCGGTGGCCGTCGAGGAGGTCCGCTTCACCTATCCCTCCGCGGCGTCCGGCGACGCGCTACGCGGCGTCGATCTGGCCGTACGTCCTGGCGAGACGGTCGCGCTGGTCGGCGAGACCGGCGCGGGGAAGTCGACGGTGCTCAAGCTGCTGGCCCGCTTCTACGACCCGGTCACCGGCCGGGTCTGCTTCGACAGCCACGACCTGCGCTCGCTGGACCTGCAGAGCTTCCGCAGCCACCTCGGCTACGTGCCGCAGGAGCCGTTCCTGTTCACCGGCACCGTCCGCGCCAACATCGCCTACGGGCGCCCGTCGGCCAGCGACGCCGAGGTCGAGGCCGCGGCCCGGGCCGTCGGCGCGCACGACGTCGTGGCCGGCCTGCCCGGCGGCTACCTCACCGACCTCACCGAGCGCGGCGCGTCGCTGTCGTCGGGCCAGCGGCAGCTGATCGCGCTGGCCCGCGCCCAGCTGGCCGACCCGGCGTTGCTGCTGCTCGACGAGGCGACGTCCAACCTCGACCTTGCCAGCGAGGCCCGGGTGACCGCGGCCATGAGATCGGTGGCCGCGAACCGCACCACGATCGTCATCGCGCACCGGTTGCAGACCGCGCAGGTCGCCGATCGCATCGCCGTGCTCGAGAACGGACGGGTGGCCGAGATCGGCACGCACGACGAGCTGCTGGCCGCCGGCGGCGGCTACGCCCGGATGTGGCGCGCGTTCGACACCGTCGGCGCGGCCTGATGGCGGTCGAGACCGCGGAGCACGTGACCGGCGAGCTGAACCCGCGACGCTGGTTCCTGCTCACGGTCTGCCTGAGCGCGCTGTTCATGACGATCCTCGACGCGACCATCGTCAACGTCGCGCTGCCCTCCATCGGCAACAGCCTGCACGCCGACGCCGCGCAGCTGCAGTGGGTGGTGTCCGGCTACGCGCTGGCCTTCGGCATGGTGCCGATCATCGCCGGGCGCCTCGGCGACGACCGCGGCCGGCGCCGGATGCTGCTGATCGGCATCGCCGGCTTCGTCCTCACCAGCCTGGCCTCGGGGCTCGCGCCGACACCGGCGGTGCTGCTCGGTGCCCGCGTGCTCCAGGGGCTCTCGGGCGGCCTGATCAACCCGCAGGTGTCGGGGCTGGTGCAGCAGCTGTTCCCGCAGCGCGAGCGGGGTCGCGCGTTCGGCATGCTCGGACTCAACGTCGGTCTGGCACAGGGTCTGGGGCCCGTCGTCGGCGGCGCGATCATCGCGCTCGGCGGCGACCACATCGGCTGGCGGCTGACGTTCCTCATCAACGTACCTGTAGGTACGGTCGCGTTCCTGCTGGTCTGGCGGATGCTGCCGCACGACCTCGAGCGCAAGAGTCCGCGCCGGCTCGACCTGCCCGGCGCCGCCCTGCTGGCCCTCGGCCTGGCCGGCATCCTGTTCCCGATCGTCGAGTACGACGCCGACCGCAGCCTGGGCCGGTTGGTGCTGATCGCCCCGGCATTGGCCGTCCTCGGCGTGTTCGTCTGGTGGGAACGCGGGCCGGGCCGACGGCGGGGCCACCCGCTCATCGACACCGCCCTGTTTCGCGTGCGCAGCTACAGCGACGGGCTGGGGCTGGCGCTGCTCTACTTCGCCGGGTTCAGCGGCACTGCGCTCGTGCTGTCGCTGTTCCTGCAGGACGGCCTGGGCTTCTCGCCGCTGGAGTCCGGCCTGACCGCCTCGGCGCTGGCCGTCGGGACGGTCATCGGCGCTCCCGTGGCGGGCCGGTTCGTCGGCACGCGCGGGCGGCAGGTGCTGGTCGTCGCACTGAGCACGTTCCTTGTCGGGGTCAGCTGCGCGGCGCTGTCGGTGCACCTCGCGTCCGGGCACGCGCCGAACCACACCGTCGTCGTGTTCCTGGCCGCGTCGCTGTTCGTGGCCGGCGTCGGCGGTGGCGGGGTGATCACGCCCAATCAGGCGCTCTCGTTGCGCGAGGTCGACGTCGCGGGCGGCTCGACGGCCGGCGGCATGCTGCAGACCGCGCAGCGGGTGGGCTCGGCGATCGGCGCGGCGACGCTGACCGCCGTGTTCTACGGCCAGCTCGCCGGCCGGACGCCCGCGTCGGGCCCGGGCCGCGCGGCGCACTACGGCCACGCCTACTCTGCCGCGCTGCTCGTCACGATCGGGATGACGCTCGCGGCGATCGCGCTCGCCGCCCGCGAGGCGAGCGTCGAGGGCCGGTCCGCGGCTGCTCGGCGCAACCCGGCCGGCGACTAACCGAGTCGGTCGCGGTCCGTGCTTGCCGATCAGAACAGCTCGGGAGGCCGTCCGTCGGGATCGGGAACCGCACGGCGCGTACGACCTCTACAGTTCGACCTCTACCGTTCCCGCTGTGTCGAAAGACCAGTGGTTGGAGCGGAACAGCTGATCCGCGAACGTGATCTCTTCGACGCCGACGAGGGTGAAACCGATCGATCGGCAGATGCCGTTGGAGGGCGCATTGTCCGTGGCCGGGTACGCGTGCACCACGCCCCACGTGCCTTCGGAGCGGGCCCGTTGCAGCACCAACCGGACAGCCCGCTTCGCCAGGCCGCGGCCTTGGTATTCCGGCAGGACCATCCACCCGATCTCCGATTGTGTGCTCGTCTCGGTCTCGTGAGTCCACAGGGTGACCGTTCCGACCGCGACGGCCGAGTTGGGCGGGTCAGGGATGATCATGCCGATGATGGCCCGGCCGGCCGCAACATCTGCGACGTCCCGCGCGACCTTGGCTTCCATGCCTTCGCGCGGTCGAGCGCCGCCGAGGTGAGACATCATCGCGGGATCGCAGCGCATCCGAACGTAGGCCTCGACATCGCCCAGCTGTACGTCTCGCACGTGCACTGCCCCATTCGACCAGTCCCGGTGCCGCGGCTCAACCTGCCCCGTTGACGGCTCGACGACCGATCCGCTGCCGGCTAGCAGCCAACACCCGACCGACTCTCCTAAGCTGAGTCACCATGCGTCGACCGGGATTCCGCAGCTGGTGAGACGTCGCCCGCCGTGATTGTCTGGTCGGGTGCCGGGCAGCCGCTGGACGTCGTTCGTATCCGAACCTGATCGTCGACGGATCCTGCACGAGGACGGGAACGAAGCGCACCGCCTTCGCGTCGAGCACGACCGCTCGCGCCTCTACGTTGAGCTGAGCGGCGAGGACGGCGCAGGTCCGTGGACGGTCATGGCAGTCGACCGTGCCTCGCGCCGGTACGCCGTGGCCCAAGCTGTCACGAAGACCAGCGCCACCGAAGCGGCGGCGCGCGCACTCACCGAGCTCTTGGGCCTCTGAGCCGGTCGAGCAGCGTGCACTCTTGCCTCGCTGCCCGGCAGCGGATTCCTGATCGGCCGGCCGGAATCGTTGATCAGTTGCGGGTCGGTGTCGGCGGCAGGGGCAGCGGCAGTCCGGGTAGGCCGTCAAGACTTTGAGCTATGTGCTCCTTCCTCTGGAAGTACTGGTCGAGGGATTCGTCGTCCTCGCGGGCGAAGCGACGGCCGTGCAGGTCTCGGTCGTCGTCGTAGGTCATGAATGGCACTGCGTATCCGCAGGTGTCCCTGATCAGCTGCGCCGTGACAACGATGATCGCGCGGGCACCGTGCTGGGACGGGTCGACGTTCGGAAAGTGCCTGATGTAGGAAGGCCAGCGACGGTCGTCTCTGAAAATCGGCTCGCCTCGCCCGTGGATCCGGACGATGTTCGGTGGGCCTTGAAACGCGCACCACATCAGCGTGATCCGACCATTCTCACGCAGGTGCGCGACAGTCTCGGCGTTGCTGCCTGCGAAGTCGAGGTACGCCACCGTCAGCTCGTCCACCACAGCGAAGGACCCGCGTAGACCTTTCGGCGAGAGGTTGACCGTTGCGTCGGCGGCAAGCGGGGCGCTAGCCACGAAGAACAGCGGCTGCGCCTCAATGAACTCTCGGATGCGGCCGTCGATGCGCTCATAGGTCTTACCCATGCACCCCAGTGTCCCGCACGCGCGTGCTGCTTCATCAGACAGTCCGGACGTGGCAGGGTCTAACCGTGTTCCAGCTCGTGCCGCTCCGAGCGGAGCACGCGGCAGCAGTTCTGGCCTTCGAACGCGCCAACCGCGCGTACTTCGCGAGCTCGATCTCCGACCGAGGCGACGCCTACTTCGAACAGTTCGCGGCGCGGCACCGAGACGCGCTCGCCGAACAGGATGCCGGCGACAGCGCCTTCTTCCTCCTCCTCGATGACAACGGTGAGGTGCTCGGTCGGTTCAACCTCTACGAACGAACAGCGGGTAGCGCCAAGGTCGGCTACCGGGTGGCGCGACTTGCCGCTGGTCATGGCGTCGCAACGGCGGCGGTACGCATGCTGTGCGAGACAGCAGCGAGCTTGGGACTGCACACCTTGACCGCCGCAACCTCCCACAGCAACGTTGCATCTCAGCAGGTCCTGACCAAGGCCGGGTTCGCGCTTGTCGGCGCGGCGGATCCTGCCGAACTCGGCGGCAAACAGGGGGTCCGGTATCGACGCGAGCTCGCGCGGTCATCCGGCACTCGGATCAGCTGGGTGGGTCCCGACTCGTGTGAGCAGTGACCGGAGCGCTTCTCGCTCGGGGTCGTTGAGTGACCCGAACACCTCGTCCTGGACCGCGGCCATCACTCGCGCGGCCTTGGTCCAGGCCTTCGTCCCAGCTGCAGTGACCGTGACGATGATTCGTCGCCCGTGGTTGGGATCGTGCTCGCGGTCGACGAGTCCGCGAGCACAGAGCTGACGAGTACTGGCGGTCACGTCACTGGGGTCGAGCGCTGCTCGTCGTCCCAGCTCGGTCTGACTGAGGGCCCCACCATCAGCGAGCGCCGAAAGGATCCGGTACTCGTACCCGGTGAAGCCGGCGGCACCGAGTCGCTGCTGGAGCAGCCCATGACTGCGCGCCGCCGCCTGGCTCAGCGTCCACGTCAGGAGCTCTTTGATGATCATCCTCCCAATAGTTGTTGGCCATGCCAACACGTGCTATCTTGGTGCCACCAACATACCCTGGAGTGAGCTATGACCGAGCGTCCATTGCCGACGGTGATAGGCACGACCGAAAACGCGCTGCGCAGCCTCTTGTCTCACCTGTTGGCCTCAACGTCGGTCAACGGCTACGACGAATGGCTCACGCTGAACTACACCAGCAGCCAGGAAACGGCAGTGGCACCGACCATTGCCGCGGCTCTGCAGATCGATGGCAACACGGCAGAGACGATCATCGAGCAGCTCACGACACGAGGCCTACTCGCCGGTCGAGCCCTGACACCTGCCGGAGAGGCTGAACTGCAGAAGGCACGCGTCGTCGTCGCAGCAGCGACGGCCAGTCTCGTCGACGGAATCGACGAAGCCGATCAGCAGACGACCCGCGCCGTCCTCGACACGATTCGCAACCGAGCACAGACGGCACTGGCGCGCGCCTAACCGCGCCCCGGCGGGCGCGGCGATTGTCGGTGCGCGATCCGGTCGGCCGCCGGTCGGCTTGCGACGGGGCGGCTGCGGCTCGGGCCTCACGGGGTGATGCTGATGACGTGTTTGGTGTTCGCCGTGCCTTCGGCGAGTTGTTGCTGGAGTGCGGCCGCCTGATCAAGTCCGCGACTGACGCTGATGTGCGGGCGGAGTCGACCTTCGGCGATCTGCTGGAGGACGGCGCCCATGGCATGTGCGACGCGGGCCGGGGCCGCAGCGGACAGCGCTGCGAGGCTGAAGCCGCCGACGGAGGCGTTGCCGGCGTAGAGCGTGCCGGTGGCGATCGGGTCGAAGGGGGCGCCGCTGGCGTTGCCGAACAGCACGATGCGGCCGGCGGGGGCGAGCACTTGCAGGTCGGTGCCGAGCCACGTGGTGCCCTGCGGATCGAGCACGACGTCGACCCCCGTGCCGCCGAGCCGGGCGCGAAGCACGTCGGCGAGGCGGTCGTCGCGCACGTAGACGTGCTGGTACCCGGCTCGCCTGGCGGCCTCGATGCGGCTGGCGGCCCCGACGACGCCGATGAGCGTGATCTGCGGCAGCGCTCGCGCCAGTGTCGCGATGGCCGTGCCGACGGCGCCCGAGGCGCTGTGGACGAGGACCGTGTCCCCGGCGCGGACGCGGGCCGCGTCATGCAGCAGCAGCCACGCGGTGGCCCACACCCCGGGCACGGCGGCGGCGACCTGCGAGGCAACCTCGTCCGGGATACGCGCCGACAGCGCCTGTGTGGCCACCACGTATTCGGCGAGGCCACCGATGTTTGTCAGCGCGGCCACCCGCATGCCGGGAGCATGAGCGTCGACCCCGGCACCGAGGTCCGCGACGACACCGGCGACCTCCAGGCCGGGGACGACGGGCCAGTCAGGTACGTAGCCGGGATCGCCCCGCCGCATCATCACGTCCTTGAAGTTGATGCCGGCGTGCGTGACCCGGATCAGGATCTCGCCGGGGCCGGGCTGCGGTGTCGAGGTCAGCACGACGCTGGTGCGGGAGGTGTCGGGCGCCGGGGTGTCGAATACCAGCGCACGCATCGTCGAGGAGATCATGCGGACCATCTTTCGAAGAGCGTCGAATGATGCCGCCGATGCTAGCGTCATTCGAGACACGTCGAAAGAGGTCAGCAGTGACACACAATCCCCGGCCGGCACTCGCCCATCCCCAGGTGGACGCGGTGCCGGTGACCGAGGTGCTGCACGCCCTGTCCGACCCAACGCGGCTGTCGATCATCCGCACGCTGCGTGCCGAGCCGGACGGGCGGGCCTGCGGGACGTTCCCCGTCGACGTCGCCCCCTCCACCCTGAGCCACCATTTCAAGGTGCTCCGCGAGGCGGGACTGATCCATCAAGAAGACCGCGGCACCCAACGGTGGACGGTGCTGCGTGCCCGCGAACTCGACGCGCGCCTGCCTGGCGTCCTCGACGCCGTGATAGCTGCCGCGGCAGCTCAGCCCAGCACGTCCTGACCCGTCGCGAACCGCCCGGTTACGGGTCGACGATGACGGACGATCTCGATGATCGGATGGCGCCGGGTCGCTCGCGCGTGGTCAGTTCAGCAGCGCGAGGATCGTGTCCGCGTCAGGGAACGAGTCGTGCGTCCCGCGACGCCGGACGGCGAGCGAGCCGGCGGCCACCGCCCAGCGGCTGGCCGTGCGCAGGTCATCGCCGGCCGCCAGGCGCGCACAGAGCACACCGGCGAAGGCGTCGCCCGCGCCGGTGGTGTCGACGACGTCGACGGGCGCGGCCGGCACCACCAGCGTGCCGTCGGCGTCGGTAA
>CAZZZE010000068.1:0-10410 GCA_964658365.1 uncultured Jatrophihabitantaceae bacterium | reverse complement strand
GCGGCCGTGGACACCGGTGACCCCGACGACACCCACACCGTCGCAACCCGCCGGGCGGCCGCCGTTCTCGTTGTCGGACATGGACGCGCAGCCCTGAGGCGATACCTCGCTCCGGGCCCTGTGCGACCGTAGCGGTATGGCATCTCGATCGAAGGGCAACGACCCCAACCGCAAGCGACTCGCCGCCGAGCGCGCCGCCGAGGCTCGCCGGCGCATCGCCGAGGGACAGCGCCGCCGCCGGATGCTCACGGTCGCCGGGGCGGTGGGCGCCATCGTCGTGGTCGTCGCGGTGCTCGTCGTGGTCAAGGTCGTCGGCGGCAGTGACAGTCCGAAGTCGGGCAAGCCGGCCTTCGCGGCCAGCGCCGACGTCACCGCCGCAGTGGCAAGCGTGCCGACGTCGGTGTTCGACGCGATCGGCCGCGGCGATGCCAAGGCGGCCCCCAAGCCGACCTCCGGCGCGGCGCTCGTCGGGGACGGCAAGCCGCGGGTGCTCTACGTCGGCGCCGAGTGGTGCCCGTACTGCGCGGCCGAGCGTTGGGTCATCGCGGTGGCCCTGGAGCGCTTCGGCGACTTCGCCGGCCTGCAGGAGGTGTCGTCATCGCCCAGCGACGTCTACCCGAACACCGCGTCGCTGTCGTTCCACGGCGCGACCTACACCAGCAGCTACCTGGCCTTCACCGGCAAAGAGCTGTACACCAATCAGTACTCCGGCGGCGCCTACACAAAACTGGACCCGATCACCGGCGGCGACAAGACGCTGTTCGAGAAGTCCGGCGGCGGTTACCCGTTCGTCGACCTCGGCGGGTCCTCGACCCTCGGCGCCCAGTACGACCCGGCCGTGCTGAAGGGCAAGACCCAGAGTCAGATCGCCGCCGCGCTGAGCCAGCCGAAGACCGCGGTCGCGCTCAGCATCGTCGGGTCGGCCAACCTGGTCACGGCCAAGCTCTGCACCCTGACCAACGGTGCGCCCGCGTCGGTCTGCACCTCGGCCGGCGTCAAGACTGCGGCCGCCGCCCTGCCCACGAGCTGAGCGATGGCCTCCCTGCGCTGGCCCGCGCTCGTGCCGGCCGTCCTGGGGCTGCTCGCGTCGGGCTACCTCACCGTCGAGCACTTCACGTCCTCGACGACGTTCGCCTGCCCCGAGAGCGCCACCGTCAACTGCCAGAAAGTCACCACGAGCAGCTACTCGCACCTGTTCGGGGTGCCGGTCGCCCTCGGCGGCGCGCTGTACTTCGTGGTCATGGTCGTGCTGGTGAGCCCGCCGGCCTGGCGGGTGCCGGGGCTCGCCCGGGTGCGCGTCGTCGCCGCGGGTCTCGGGGTCGTCGCCGTGCTCTACCTGGTGTGGGCCGAGCTCTTGCGCATCGACGCTATCTGCCTGTGGTGCACGGTCGTGCACGTGTGCACGGTGTGGCTGTTCGCGGCCGTCCTCTGGTACGCAGCCGGCCAGCCCGCCACCCCTGTCGTTCGCTCTGCAGGCGTCGGACCCGGCGACGACACCGGGCCCGGGGCATGATCGTCGCGTGACGTCAGATCTGCTCGCGCTGGCCGCGGCGTACGGCATCGACACCGAGTACTGGGACTGGCAGGGCCAGCACCGGACGGTCCCTGACACGACCCTGGTCGCGGTGCTGGGCGCGATGGACGTCGACACCAGCACTCCCCAGCGCCGTGCCGACGCCCTGGCCGCCCGCACCTCGCCCGACGCGCGGGCCCTGCCACCGTGCCTCGTGCTGCGGGTCGGGCAGCGGCATGCGCTCCCGTCGCCGGGGCACGTCGAGTTCGAGGACGGCACGACCCGGCCGGTTGCCGGAGCGCTGCCCGCCGACCTCCCGCTGGGTTACCACCGGCTCGTGCCCGACGTCGGTGCAGCGGTGCCCCTGATCGTGACTCCCCCGCGCCTGGAGCTGCCGAGTGCCCTGCAGGAGTCACCGGGCTGGGGGCTCGCCGTGCAGCTCTACAGCGTCCGCTCGCGCGCCTCCTGGGGTGTCGGCGACCTCGCCGACCTGCGCACCCTGGCCACCTGGTCGGCTCGCGAGCACGGCGCGGACTTCGTGCTGGTCAACCCCGTGCACGCCGGCGAGGCAGTGCCTCCGCTCGGCCCGTCGCCCTACCTGCCGTCCAGCAGACGCTTCGCCAACCCCCTGTACCTGCGCCTCGAGGACGTGCCCGAGTACGCGGCGCTGTCCGCGGCGGACCGCGCCGAGGTCGACCGACTGGGCGCCGCCGTGCGGGCCCGCACCGACGAGCGCGTCGAGCGCGACCCGGCCTGGACGGCCAAGCTCGCCGCGCTGCGCATCGTGCTGGCCGGCCCGCTCGCCCCGCCACGCGCGGTCTCCTTCGAGGCCTACCGGCAGCGTCAGGGCGCGGCGCTCACCCGCTTCGCGACCTGGTCGGCGCTGTCCGAGGCACACGGCAACGACTGGCGCGCATGGCCTGCGCAGTACCGGGACCCGGCCGATCGGGCGGTCGCCGCCTTCGCGATCGAGCACGCCGAGCGGGTGGAGTTCTTCGCCCGCGTCCAGTGGGTGCTGGACGAGCAGCTGATCGAGGTACAGGCCGCCGCCCGCGCGGCGGGTATGGCACTGGGCGTCGTGCACGACGTCGCGGTCGGGGTGAACCCGGCGGGCGCCGACGCCTGGGCCTACCAGGACGCGATGGCCACCGCTGTGACGGTCGGCGCACCGCCGGACGCGTACTCCCAGCTCGGGCAGGACTGGCAGCAGCCGCCGTGGCGCCCCGACCGCCTCGCTGCCGCCGGCTACGCGCCGATCCGCGAGATGTTCGCGACCGCCCTGCGCTACTGCGGCGGTCTGCGCGTCGACCACATCATCGGGCTGTTCCGGCTGTGGTGGATCCCCGCCGGGCGCCCGTCGCTCGAAGGCACGTACGTCCACTACGACCACGAGGCGCTGATCGGCGTGCTGGCCCTCGAGGCGCACCGGGCGGGCGCGGTGGTCATCGGCGAGGACCTCGGCAACGTCGAGCCCTCCGCGCGCGACTACCTGCACGAGCGCGGGCTGCTCGGCACCTCGATCCTGTGGTTCGAGACCGATCGCGAGACCGGCGAACCCCTACCGCCGCAGCGCTGGCGCGCACTGTGCCTCGCGTCGGTCACCACTCACGACCTGCCGCCGACCGCCGGTTACCTGGCCGGTGACCACATCCGGCTGCGCGCCGAGCTCGGCCTGCTGACCCGCCCGGTCGCCGACGAGCTGGCCGATGGCGAGGCCGAGCGTGCTGCCTGGACCGACGAGCTGGTGCGCGAAGGTCTGCTGCCCGAGTCCGGGCATCAGCCGACGACGGAGCAGTTCGTGCTGGCGCTGCACCGGTTCCTGGCGCTGACGCCGTCGCGCCTGCGCTGCGTCGCGCTCACCGACGCCGTCGGCGACCGACGCACCCAGAACCAGCCCGGCACGACCGAGGAGCAGTACCCGAACTGGCGGGTGCCGCTGTCGGGTCCGGACGGCCTTCCCCTGCTGCTCGACCAGGTGCTCACCGACGCCCGCACCGCCACGGTGCTGGGCGCCCTGCGCGGTTAGGACGACGCGGCGCGCAGCTTCTCGAGCAGTGGTCCGGCAACCTCGGCCAGGAACTGCTCCTGGCTCTCGTCGCCGGCCTGCACGAGCGCGACGTCGGTGAAGCCGGCTTCCCAGAACGGGCGCAGACCCTCGACGATCTCGTCGAGATCCGGGCCGCACGGGATGGACTGCGCGACGTCCTCGGGCGTGACGAACTGGCTCGCCGCGTCGAAGGCCACCGGCGTCGGCAGGTCGGCGTTGACGTGCCAGCCGCCGCCGAACCAGCGGAACAACTCGTGCGCCCGCTCGACGGCGCGGTCCTTGTCCGGGCCCCAGCAGATCGGGATCTGCCCGATCTTGCGGCTCACCGGCAGCCCGGCCGAGGACCGTGCGGCGTCCCAGCTCTGCACGAAGTCGCCCTCGGGCTCGACGGCGATCAGGTGATCGACGAGCGGCGAGAACTTGCCGATCGAGGACTCACCGGACACCGCCGCCGCCAGCGGGACGGGCCGGTCGGGAAGGTCCCACACCTTCGCGGAGTCGACGCGGAAGTGCTCGCCGACCCAGGTGGTCTGCTCGCCGGTGTGCAGGGCCCTGATGATCTCGATGGCCTCGATGAGGCGTTCCTGGCGCACCGACGCCATGGGCCAGCCGGCCCCGACCACGTGCTCGTTGAGGTTCTCGCCCGAACCGAGCCCCAACGTGAAGCGGTCGTCGCTGAGCAGGGCCAGCGTCGCCGACTTCTGGGCCACGATCGCCGGGTGGTAGCGGAAGCTCGGGCAGGTCACGTACGTCATCAGCTCGACGCGTTCGGTGGCATGCGCGACGGCTCCGAGCATCGTCCAGGCGTGCGGAGCGTGGCCCATCGACGTCAGCCACGGGAAGTAGTGGTCGCTCGAGACCTCGAAGTCGAAGCCGGCGTCCTCGGCCTGCTGCGCGTAGCGCACGAGTTCGCGCGGCCCGCTCTGCTCGGTCATCAGGGTGTAGCCGAAGTTGGTCATTGGTCGGGCCCTTCCTGGCTGCGGCCGAGCGGCGACGTCGCCCAGCGGTCGAGGAGTTCGGCGGGGTCGCGAAAGACGTCGGTGGCACCGGCCTCGCGCAGCTCGGCCTCGCTGGTGCCGCCGCACTCGACCCCGAGGCACGCGAGACCCGCCTTGCCCGCGGCCTCGACGTCCCACACGGAATCGCCGAGGAAAACGGCCTCGTCGGGCCGCAGCCCGGCCTTGTCGAGCGCAACCTGGACCAGACCCGGGTCTGGCTTGCTGGCGTCGCTGTCATCGGAACTCGTGGCGTGATCGAGCACGTCGTCGACGTCGAGCGCTGCGCGCAGCACCCCCAGTTCCGTCGCTCCGGCCGAGGACGCCAGCACGGTGATGAACCCTGCGTCGTGGCAGCGGCGGACGAGGTCCCGCGCGCCCGGCAGAGGTTGCAGCCGGTCCCAGTAGGTCGCGTAGAGCGCATCGTGCGCGGCGGTGAGCGCCCCCAGCTGGTCGTCGCCGAGGTCGTCGGCGGAGGTGCCGAGCACGTGCGGGACGAGCTGGTCGCTGCCCATGCCCACGGAGCGGTGGATGGTGGCCATCGGAATGTCGTGGCCGTGTTGGCGCAGCGCCTGCCACCAGCAGACGGCATGAAGGTATCCCGAGTCGACGAGTGTCCCGTCGACGTCGAACAGCACTCCGCGGATGCTCATGCGAGCGGACAGTCGGAGCAGGCGGAAGCGGGACGGGGTTCGGCGCCCGGAGCGCAGCGCAGGGTGGTCACGTGCGATGCCTACCCGGGCAGCCGCCGGGACATGCCGGCCGCGCTCGTCGGGCTCAGCCGGGCAGTACCCCGGTGCTCGCGACCTCCTCGGCGACCGCGGCGACCTTGCGGTTCGACCGCTGCGATGCCGTGGACAGCATCTCGAACGCGGCGTCGGAGGTGATGCGGTGCCGCTCCATCAGGACGCCCTTGGCCTGACCGATCAGGTCGCGGTTCTTCAGGGCCAGGCCGAGGTTCTCGATGCGCTGGGCATCGGCGAGCACCACTGCGGCATGCAGGGCGAGCAGCTCGGCCACCCGCTGCGACCGCTCGTCGAAGGCGTCGGGCGTGGTCGAGTAGAGGCTGACCGAACCGAGGCGCTGCTCGTCGACCCACAGCGGCACGCACAGCATGCTGCGGACCCCGAGCGACGTCCCGGCGGCGCTGAACTCGGGCCAGCGCGGGTCCTGGGCGAGATCCTCGATCACAATGGGCAGCTGGGAGCGCGACGCCTCGATGCACGGCCCCTCGCCGTCGCGCTGCTGGAGCAGGTCGAGTTGGTTGGGCGGCTCGCCCAGCACGGCCTGCGGCTCGAAGGAGCGGCCCCGCAGGATGTTGACGCCGGCGAAGTCGACCAGCTGGATGCACTCCGTCGCGGCGAGCAGGATGGCGTCCAGCGTGCCCTGCAGGCCGGCCGTCCGGGCCCGGAAGGCACGTCCGATGGCGTCGACAGCGGTGAGGCTGTCGTTGACCGTGTCGTCGTGTATCTCATCGAGTTCCATCGCACACCTCCACGAGCGCCTAGTATCCCCTGCGCTCGACCGGAACCGCGAAGCCGTCGGCGCACCGTGATCCGGCGGCACCCGGTAGGTTCGGCAGGGTCGAACACACGGCTGTTGCCGGGCATCGCCCGTCCTGTTCTGGGAGTTTCGCTCGTGTCGATCTCGGCCACCCCGTCCGGCACCATCTCCGCTCTCGTCGAGTTCGTCCTGGCTCGCCTCGATGAGGAGGAGACCGACCTCGTCCAGTGCCTCGACCCCGACGAGCGCGAACGTCGCGCCGCCGACGTCCGGGCCCGCCGCGAAGTCGTCGCTTCGGTGCAGGAACTGCTCGAGCTGCGCGACCAGCCCAACGAGAAGGCCGTGCGCGACCTCGCGGTCTCGATCCTGCGCTCGCTGGCCACCCCGTTCGCCGCGCACCCCGACTTCCGCGAGGAGTGGCACGCCGCGACCCGGTGACGGCGCTTCGCCGGCCGTGCGCCTTGTTCACCGGATCTGACCGCACTGTGCCGGCGTGTGAAGAAACGCTGAAACCGACCTCAAGCAGAATGCGGGTTCATGCCCTCGCTTCAGCCCGACGCCGCGAGTAGCGTGAACGCCATGAGCACCTCCCGCCCGTTCACCGCCGACCACAGCAAGCTCGCGTACGCGCAGGTCTTCTCGCGCACCTCCGCCGGCCACCAGCACGCGGGCGTGCAGCGCCACTCGTCGCTGCGCGGGCTCGCCGCCCGCCTGCACCGCTCGGGCAAGCCCACCCGCTGATCAACCTCGCGCCGGTGTGAGCCTGCCGGCGCCGGTTGCCTCAGCTGCTGGGCTCGTCCACCGGCTGAGCCGACCTGATCCGCGCTCGCGCGCGGGCGGTCTTGATCGCGCTCTTGAGCGACTGGATGTCGTAGGCACCGTAGTGACGCCGGCCGTCGACGAAGAACGTCGGCGTGCCCGACACCCCGCTCAGATCCGCGGATTCGACGTCACGGGCGATCCGCGCGCTGAACCGGTGGCTCATCAGGTCCTCGAGGAACTGGTCGGTGTCGAGACCGAGGTCTTTCGCATACCCCACGAGGTCGGCCGTCTTGAGGTGGTCCTGCCGGGTGAGCAACAGGTCGTGCATGTCCCAGAAGCGGCCCTGCGCGCTCGCGGCCTCACTCGCCTCGGCGGCCAGCTGGGCCTGCGGGTGGACGTCGGGCAGCGGCAGGTGGCGCCACACGTAGCGCAGGTCGAGGTCGTCGAGGAGCGCACGGACCGTCGGTTCGGCCTGTCCGCAGTACGGGCACTGCAGGTCGCCGTACTCGACCAGCGTGACGATGTTGCGGCCGTCGGCGTCGAGCACCGACCCGCGGACGTGGTCGCGCTCGAGGTCGACGGGCTCCTCGAGATCGACGAGCTGGTCGGCGTCGCCGAGCAGGGCCCGCGCGCGACGCGAGGCCGGCAACCGCGACGTCACCGTGTACACGATCCACGTCAGCACCGCGGCGATGACCCCGGCGGCCAGCACGCCGAACTTCGCCTCCTCGAGCTCACGGCCCGACAGCGCGCGCGCCGCGATCACGAAGGACACCGTGAAGCCGATGCCGGCGATGGTCCCGCTGCCGGCGACGGCCGCCCAGCCGACGTCCGGGCGCAGCCGCCGCGCGCTGAGCCGCTCCACGAGCCAGGACGCCGCGATCACGCCCACCGGCTTACCGAGCACGTAGCCCACGACGATGCCGATCGTGATCGGTGAGCGTGCCGCGGCGCGCAGGAACGCGCCGTCCAGCACCAGCCCGGCGTTGGCCAGGGCGAACAGCGGCACGATGACGTAGCTCGTCCACGGCAGGTAGCGGCTCTGCAGCCGGGTGTTGGCGGACAGCGTCTGGTTCAGCCCGGTGCTGGCCGAGCGAGCCAGCTCGGCCGTCGGTTGCTCCCGGAAGAGCCGGAACAACCCGCTGGCGTTCTCGAGGTCGGTGCGCGACGGGGTGTAGTCGTTGGTGACCAACCCCATCACCAGCCCGAGCACGATCGGGTCGACGCCGCTGCCCAGCAGCGCGAACCAGCCCACGATCCCGAGCACGGCGAACGGCACGCCCGACCGCAGGCCGACGACGCCCAACGTGCACAGGGCGCCGACCACGACCAGCCCGACGATCAGCGGGCCGAGGTGGATCGGGTCGCTGTAGACAAAGGTGACCACGACGAGCGCGATCACGTCGTCGACCACGAACACGGTCAGCAGGAAGACGCGCACCCGGTCGGGCACGTTGCGCCCGACCACGGCCAGCAGGCCCAGGGCCAGCGCGGTGTCGGTGGACATCGCGATACCCCAACCGCCCGACCCGGCCCCACCATGGGTGATCGCCAGGTAGCTCGCAACGGGCACCACCATCCCGAGCGCCCCTGCCGTCGCCGGCAACAGGAAGCGACGGCGCTCTCGCAGGTCGCCGAGGTCGAACTCGCGGCGTGCTTCGAGCCCGACGACGAGGAAGAACAACGTCATCAGCCCGCTGTTGATCCAGGTCCGCAGGTCGCGCACCACGCTGGCGTCGCCGAGCCGCAGCGACAGCTTGGTGTCCCACACGCTCGCGTACGAGCCGGCGTCGACGTTGCTCCAGACCAGCGCGGCGGCCACCGCCGCCAGCAGCACCCCGGCGCTGCCGGACTCGGTGCGCAGGTAGGCCCGCACCGGCACCGTCATGCCCCGCGTCCATTGCGTGACGCCGCGCAGCGGCCCGGCGCTCGCGTCGGTGTCCGCCACCTCAGCCCCCCAGCACGTAGCGGCCGGGCGCGCGGGCGTGCATGCGTGTCCATCCCGCACCATCCGCGCTCAGCGACCCGGCCGGGCCGCGAAGGTCGAGCAGCGTCGACCAACGCACCTTGAGCCGGTAGTCGCCGGCGCGGGGAACCGAGACGACCATCTCGGCCTGGGTGGAGCGCACGACCCGCGCCGGCGCGGCCACGATCGGTCTTGGTGCGGTGACCGCGTACAACTCCCACTTGCCGTCGGACCACACCCGGCGCAGGTAGGGCAGTCGGCCGCCCCGCACCAGGGCGTCCTCGGGGCCGTGCTTCAACGTGCGGTGATCGAGGGCCACGTACGCCACCGCGTTGTCGTCCAGCCAGCGCCGGTAAGTCTCGGCGTCGAGTGCGGACGACGCCAGGATGCTGTCGTAGGCGTTGTCGGCCTGGGTCTCGAAGCCGCCGGCCAGCGCCGCGTGTCCCAGCAATGCGTAGGCGGCGACGTGCGTGCCGTCGGGCACCGTCTCCACGCGGTAGTCCTGCAGCCCGGGGATCGAGTCCAGGTGGTGGACGAGGCCGGCGACATAGGCCTGGTCCGACATCGGCTGGGCGGCCACCCAGAGGTCCTTGGCCGACCCGACGATGCCGATCGACACCGCGAACGCCGCGACCAGCGCGACGAGCCGCCCGTCCGCGCGCGCGGTGGCCACCACCGCGGCCGGCAGCACGATCCAGGCGAAGCGCTCGAAGTTCGAGCCGAGGCCGTTGGGGACGAGCGCCACGACGGGACAGATCGCGAGTGCCAGCAGCACGACGGTGCGGATGTAGGCGGGCGGGCGGGCCAGCAGCATGGCAGCGAGCGCGGCCGCGGTGAACCACGCCTGGACGGGCTGGAACCCCTCCGGACCGGGAGTCGCGAAGTAGACGACGACGAACAGCAGGCAGACCCCGGCGGCGCCCACGACGGCCAGCGCGGTGAGCCGCCGGCGCCGGTCGTGCACGAGAACGCCGACGACGCCGAGCGCGAGGAAAGCGCCGGACACCGGGGACACCAGGGCGGTCAGGGCGGCCACCGCGCCGGCGACCCAGGGCCGGTTCGAGCGCACGCACAGCAGCGCGACGAGCATGAACACCGAGCCGAACGCGAAGGGCACGCGACCGCTCCACAGGCTGAAGCCGGTGGCGATCGCCGCGGTCCACGGGGCGGCGACCGGGTGCCGCGAACCACGCGCGAGCACGTGCACCAGCGCGGTCACCGCGATCGTCGACGCCGCCCCGAGCAGGCCGGGTTGGACGACCCGCGAGACGTACGGCGTCAGCACCGAGTAGTGACCGGGCACCGTCCCGCCGAACCAGGCGAACCAGTAGTGCAGCCCGACCCCGTGGGCGGCGGCCGACGAACGCGCCCGTGCCGCCCAGAAGTCGCCGACCGGCGGGTTGATGACGACGAAGGCCACCGACACGACCACGGCGAAGGACAGGGCCGCGTAGCGCAGCCCTACCTCGCGTGCGGTGAGTCCTCGCGTCGCCATGCGCCTAGGTCATCGAATGTCGGGTCGGAAAGCAAGCCGGTACGGGGCGCGGGCCTGGTGCAGCAGGGCAGGCGGGCATCTCGTGCTCCAGCTGGCCGGGGTCGCACCGTGCCGCCATCCGCTCCCCCG
>CAZZZE010000067.1:0-10470 GCA_964658365.1 uncultured Jatrophihabitantaceae bacterium | reverse complement strand
GAGGGCTGGCTCGACGGCGCGATCGCCGCCACCAGACGCGCGGTGTTCCCGCTGCACGGCCTCGACCCGCACGATCCCCGTGACTGACGACGAGGAGCCGGTCGACGACGCCGACTGGCCCGAGGCGCCGAAGCACTGGGAGGCCGACGTCGTCGCGGCCGACGGTGGCACGGTGCACCTACGAGCGATCCGGCCGAGCGACGCCGACGCGCTCGTGGCCTTCCACTCGGGGCTGTCGCAGCGCACCCGCTACCTGCGCTACTTCTCGGCCTACCCGCGGATCCCGCCGCGCGACCTCTACCGGTTCACGCACGTCGACCACCACGGCCGCGTCGCGTTCGTCGTCGAGCTGGCCGGGCAGATCATCGCCGTCGGCCGGTACGAGCAGCTCGACCGGGCGGGGGACGCCGAGGTGGCGTTCGTCGTCGCCGACCGGCACCAGGGCCGGGGCATCGGTTCGGTGCTGCTCGAGCACCTGGCCGCCGCGGCCCGCGAGCGCGGCCTGCAGCGCTTCATAGCCGTCGTACTGGCCGAGAACGAGGCGATGATCCGTGTCTTCCGCCTTGCCGGCTACGAGACGACCCGGCACGTCGAGTACGGAGAGGTGACGCTCGAGTTCGCGGTCGACGAGACCGCGGTGACCGATCGGGTCATGCGCGAACGCGAGCAGCGGGCCGAGGCCCGCTCGATCGGCCGGCTGCTGCATCCGACGTCGGTCGCCGTGGTCGGCGCCAGCAACGACCCGGGCAAGCTCGGCAACGCGGTCTTCCACAACCTGCTGCGGATGAACTTCGACGGCCCGCTCTACCCGGTCAACCCCGACGCCCGGCACGTCGGCGGGGTCCGCGCGTACGCATCGGTGCTCGACGTCCCTGACGACATCGACCTCGTGGTCATCGCGGTGCCGGCGGTCAGCGTCGCCGGCGTCGTCGACGAGTGCGCGCAGCGCGGCGTGCGCGGGTTGGTCGTCATCAGCGGCGGCTTCGGCGAGCGCGGTGCCGACGACGAGCGCGACGCCGGCCGTGCGGCGCAGCGCGAGTTGATCGACGCCGCCCGCAACCACGGCATGCGCGTCGTCGGGCCGAACTGCCTGGGCATCCTGAACACCGACCCGGCGGTGCAGCTCAACGCCTCACTGGCCCCGCTGCCACCGCTCGCCGGCCGGGCCGGCTTCTTCTGCCAGTCCGGCGCGCTCGGCGTCGCCGTGCTCGGCGAGGCGTCACGGCGCGGCCTCGGCGTCTCGACGTTCGTCTCGGCCGGCAACCGCGCCGACGTGTCCGGCAACGACCTCATGCAGTACTGGGAGACCGACCCGGACACCGACGTCGTGCTCATGTACCTCGAGAGCTTCGGCAACCCGCGCAAGTTCGCGCGGGTGGCCCGGCGGCTCGGGCGCACCAAGCCGATCGTGGCCGTCAAGGGCGGCGCGACGATGGTCGCCCCGGGCTTGGCGTACACCTCGGTCGAGGTGCCCGAGGTCAGCGTGCGCGCGCTGTTCGAGGCGTCCGGAGTCATCCGCGTCGAGACCCTCGGCGACCTGTTCGACGTCGCGCTCCTGCTCACCTCGCAGCCACTGCCGCGCGGGCCGCGGGTGGCCGTCGTCGGCAACTCGACCGCGCTCGGGACGCTCGTCATCAACGGCCTGGACGAGCAGGGCCTGCAACTGGCCCGCCTCGACGACATCGGGGTCGACGGCACGGCCGACGCGCTCGGCAGCACGCTGCGCGAGGCTCTGGACGACCCCGACGTCGACGCGGCCATCGTCGTGTTCGTGCCGCCGCTGCAGCGCGGCTCGAGCGAGGACGCCGCCGCGGCGCTTCGCACCGTCGCCGGCGAGAGCGACAAGCCGGTGCTGTCGACGTTCCTCGGCTTCGAGGGTGTGCCGGGAGGCCTGGCCGCGGTGGGCCCGACGTCGCCCGCACCGGGGTCCGTGCCGTCCTACGCCTCGCCCGAGCGGGCGGTGCGGGCGCTGGCCCGGGCCGTGCGCCACTCGCTGTGGCGCCAGCGCGACCCCGGAGTGATCCGCGCGTTCGACGACATCGACCTGCCCGCCGCCCGCGCCGTCGTCACCGACCTGCTCGCGGCGTCGCCACGTGGACGTGACCTCGACGTCGACGAGTCACGCCGGCTGCTGTCGTGCCTCGGGATCGAGCTGGTCGACGGCATGCTCTCGGCGCCCAGCGAGGGCGTCGACGTCGTGTTCACCGCGCACGACGACAAGTCCTTCGGCGTGCTGGTGTCCTTCGGCGTGCGCGGCGTGGCCACCGACCTGCTCGGCGACCGGGCGTACGCGACGGTGCCGCTGACGACCGCCGACGCCGACGACCTGATCTCGGCCCCGCGGGCGGCGCCGTTGCTCGACGGTTACGGCGGGGGAGTGGTCGCCGACCGCGCTGCGCTGAGCGAGCTGGCCATGCGGTTGTCCGCCGCCGCCGATGCGCTGCCGGAGATCACCGAGCTCACGCTGGGCGTCACCGCGGTGGCCGACGGCGTGGTCGTCACCACGGCGCAGGTCTTTCTCGGCCCGCCGTCCGCGCGGCCGGACACCGGCCCCCGCCGCCTGCGCGGCCTCTGACCGCGGCCGCCCACCCCGAGTTGTTCTCGGTGGGCGGCGCTGGGACCCCGCGGACCGATAACAACTCGCAGGGGGACGGGGTCAGGGCAGGGCCGCGATCTTCGCCGCCAGCGAAGCCGGCGGCTTCCAGGCGTAGCGGACCGCGGTGCCGTTGGTGATCGGCTCGTTGCAGTTCGGGACGCTGACGTCGGTGGTCACGGTGGGCAGGATCGTGCCGTCGGCCGTGACGCCGACGATCGCGATCAGCTTCTTGTCGGCAGCGACGATGTCCGGACACATGATTTTCAGACGTGACGTCGAGGCCTGATCGATGCTGGTGGCCAGCGTTGTCGCGTCGGCGCCGGTCACCAGGACCTGCGAACCCGCGTGCGCCGGCGCCGACCCGGACTCGTCGTAGGAGCAGATCAACGCCGAAGCGATCGGAGAGGAGAACATCGGGCCCGAACCGGCCCCGAGCGCGGCTACTGAACGGGTCGGGTACGTCGAGGGGCACACCGCGCCGATCGCCGCGGCCGACGAGCCGGCCGCCGACTGGACGGTGCCCGCCGGCCCGGCGCTCTGCTGCCCGCTGTCGTTCGAACCCCGCAAGACGGCCGTGCCGACTGCGGCTGCTGCGACCAGGACGACCGCCGCAGCGACGCCCAGAACGCGGGCGCGCCGCTGCCCACGGCGGGATCGGGCCTCGGCCAGGACCCGGTCGACGTCGGGCCGGTCGTCGTCCTCGCCGTCGCGCAGGGCGGCGCGCAGATCGTTCTCGCTGGGGCTCATGACGTTCCTCCTGGTGCAGTCGTCGCGTCGACACGCAGCCGGGTCAGCGCGCGGGAGCACGTGCTCTTGACGGTGCCGAGCGGGATGCCGAGGGTCTCGGCCGTCTCGCGCTCGGACAGGTCGCAGTAGTAGCGCAGGACGACGACGGCCCGCTCGCGCGGCGCGAGTTCGGCCAGCAACCGGCGCAGCTCGTCGCGCAGGTCCGACGACTCGAGCGCGCCGTCCGGATCCGGAGCCTCGGGCAGGTCCCCGGTCGGGCGCTCACCCCACCAGCGGCGCCGCGACTGGTCGATGTGCGCGGTGACCAGCGCCCGCCGGGCGTAGGGCAACGGCGCGTCGATGCGTCCCCACTTCTGGTACAGCCGGGTCAGCACGCTCTGCACGAGGTCCTCGCCGCGGTGATGATCACCCGTGAGGAGCCGGGCGGCGTGCTGCAGCGCGGCGCCGTGCGTCTCGACGAACGTGCGGAAGCCGGCCTCGTCACGCATCGACCGCCACCTCCCGCTCGCCCCTGCTCCCTAAGACGAGGCGGCGGGCCGGCGAAGTTCCCCGCTGCCGCCCAGCGATGTTCACTGCGACGTCACACAACGGTCAAAGTGGTCCTCGAGGGTTGCGGTCATGGCAACCGTGGACCGCCGTCGATTCCTGCAGCTGACCGGAGGCGCCGGGGGAATCGCCGCGCTGTCCGCGGCGCTGCCCGAGAGCATCGCCCGCGCGGCCGCGTTGCCGGCGCACCGCAAGCACGGCTCGATCGAGGACGTCGAGCACGTCGTCGTGCTCATCCAGGAGAACCGCTCGTTCGACCACTACTACGGCACGCTGCGCGGCGTGCGTGGGTACGGCGACCCGCATCCGGCCGTGCTGCCCAGCGGCAAAACGGTCTGGCACCAGAGCGACGGCACCCGTGAGGTGCTGCCGTTCCGGCCGGACCTGGACGACCTCGGCCTCGCCTTCATCCAGGACCTCGACCACAGCTGGGACGGGGGGCACGCCGCGTTCAACGGCGGGCGCTACGACCAGTGGGTGCCGATCAAGACCTCGACCACGATGGCGCACCTGGCCCGACGCGACATGCCCTTCCACTACGCCCTCGCCGACGCGTTCACGATCTGCGACGCCTACCACTGCTCGCTGCTCGGCCCGACCGACCCGAACCGGTACTACGCCTGGACGGGCTGGGTCGGCAACGACGGCAAGGGCGGTGGACCGGTCATCGCCAACGACGAGCTGGGCTACTCGTGGACCACCTACCCCGAGCGGTTGCAACAGGCCGGCGTCAGCTGGCGCATCTATCAGGACGTCGGCACCGGCCTGGACGCCGCCGGCTCGTGGGGGTGGACCGACGACCCCTACATCGGCAACTACGGCGACAACTCGCTGCTGTACTTCGATCAGTACCGCACCGCCGTTCCGGGCGACCCGCTCTACGACAGAGCGCGGACCGGCACCGACGTGTCCCAGGGCGGCACGTTCTTCGACCAGCTGCGCGCCGACGTCTCGGGCGGCACGTTGCCGCAGGTGTCGTGGGTGGTCGCGCCGGAGGCCTTCACCGAGCACCCGAACTGGCCGGCCAACTACGGCGCCTGGTACGTCTCGCAGGTCCTCGACGCGCTGACCGCGGACCCCGACGTGTGGTCGAAGACGGCGCTGCTCATCACCTACGACGAGAACGACGGCTTCTTCGACCACGTCGTGCCGCCGTACGCGAACACCACTACGTTGCTCGGGGCGTCGACGGTGTCGACCGGGCACGAGCTCTACGTCGGGGCCGAGGGGACGCCGGGCCCGTACGGGCTGGGCCAGCGGGTGCCGATGCTCGTCGTCTCGCCCTGGAGCACGGGCGGCTGGGTGTGCTCCGAGACCTTCGACCACACCTCGATGATCCGGTTCCTCGAGAATCGCTTCGGCGTGCACGAGCCGAACATCACGCCCTGGCGCCGTGCGGTCTGTGGCGACCTGACCTCGGCGTTCGACTTCGGCCGCACCCGGACGTCCGCGCCCGCACTACCCGGGACAGCCGCCTACCGGCCGACCGACAACGTGCGGCACCCGGACTACACGCCGGTGCCACCCACGAAGGGCGCCGTACCGACGCAGGAACCCGGCGTCCGGCCGTCGCGCCCGCTCGGCTACGCCCTCGACGTGCGGGCGACGGTCACCACGGCGCGCCTCGCGCTGACGATCCGCAACACCGGCCGGCTGGGTGCCCAGCTCCAGGCCCGGTCGACGTCGCTGGCCGGCGCGCCGTGGAGCTACACCGTCGGCGCAGGCACGTCGGTGGCGCCGGCGTGGCCGGTCGTCGGCCGCTACGAGCTCGACCTGCACGGCCCGGACGGGTTCTTCCGACGCTTCGCCGGAACGGGCGCGGCGGCGGTCGAGACCTCGCTCGCCGCGCACGGCGAGGACGCCGTACTGACACTGGGCAACACGGGCCGCTCGACGGTCGTCGTCTCGGTCGCCGACGCCTACGGCAAGAACCCGCACCGCGTGGTGGTGGCCGCCGGGCGCTCGGAGTCGGTGCAGGTAGCGACCGCGCACACCGGTGGCTGGTACGACCTCGCGGTGACCGTCGCCGGCGATGCGGTCTTCGCGCGCACGCTGGCCGGACGCGTGCACACGGGACGTCCCGGCACCAGCGACCCGCAGCTCGGTCGCTGACGCGTCAGTCGGCTCGCCGGCGGGCGCGCAGGACGACGTCGTCGACGTGGTGGCCGGCCGACGCGGCGCCGGGTGGCCGCGGGCGCTTCTCGTGCACCTCGACGTCCCACCCCGCTGACGTCGCGAGCGCGGCCGCGATGTCCTCGATCCGTACGTACGCATCCGGGTCGAAGGCGCGGCTGTCGTGCTCGGTGTCGATCGCGGACCGCATCGGCTCGAGGTCGTGCCCGACGACGAGCAGCGTGCCCCCGGGCGCCACCGCGTCGAGCAGGTTGCGCTCGGCGCGGTGGTCGCGGGTGCGGGGGATCGAGGCGTACTGGGCGGACACCAGGTCGAAGCGTTCGGTGCTGAACGGCTGCCGCGCGGTGGCGTCGGCCACGAGGCACTCGACGGCGAGCCCACGACGTCCGGCGAGCGTGCCGAGCCGCTCCAGGACGCCTCGGGAGATGTCGTTCGCGGTGACCCGCCAACCCTGCTCGGCCAGCCACAGGGCGTCGCCGCCCTCGCCGGCGCCGACGTCCAGCGCGCGTCCCGGCGGCATCGTCGCGACCTCGCCCACCAGGGAGCCGTTCGGGTTCCCGCTCCAGAGCGGCTCGCCCGCGTAGCGGTGCTCCCAGTCGGCCTGGTTGGCCGACGGCCGGGCGGCGGACCGCAGATCCTCCGCGGCGAGGTCGACGGCGATCAGGGCGCCGACGCGGCTGCCGTGCGCGGCGGCGGCGGACACCTGCTGCGACGGGTCGGTGACGTTGCCCGCTGCGTACAGGCCGGCAACCGCGGTCAGCCCGGAGGCGTCGACCTCGACCGCGTCGCCCAGGCCGGTCGGGTGCGGTGCTGGGCGCAGGCCGAGCGTGGCGAACGGTTCGGCGCGGACGCGGAACCGCGGGCCGACCGCGACCGCGTCGGCGTCGAGAACTCGGCCGTCGGCCAGCTCGACCGCGACCAGCCGGCCGGCGTCGTCGACCACCCGGGCCGCCCGCCCGCGCACGACGGCGACACCGGCCACCTGCAACGGTTCGAGGTCGGCGTCGTCGACAGCGGCGTCGTCGGCGACGAGCACCGTGAGGCGATCGGTGAGCTGACGGAACAGCGCCGCGGTGTGCAGCCCCATCGGGTGTGTGACGAGCTGGACGATGCGCTGGTCGCGAACCTCGTAGCCGTGGCAGAACGGGCAGTGGATCACCGCACGTCCCCAGTGCTCCGCGAGCCCGGCGACGTCCGGCAGCTCGTCGGTCAGCCCGGTGGCGGCCAGGACCCGGCGGGCGACGACCGTCTGACCGCCGGTGAGGTGGACGCGGAACGCGCCGTCGTCGGTGCGCGACACGTCCAGGGCCCGTCCGGCCAGCACCTCGGCGCCGTAGCTGCGCGCCTCCTCGCGTCCGGCCGCGAGCAGTGCCGACGGGGCGCTGCCCTCATGGCCGAGGTAACCGTGGACGTGCGCCGCGGGTGCGTTGCGCGGGTCGCCGGCGTCGACGACGATGACCGACCGGCGTTGCCGGCCCAGGTGGACCGCGGCGGCCAGGCCGGCCGCCGACCCGCCGACGACGGCGACGTCGCAATGCCGTTCGATCCCGCGGTGCTGATGGCTGCTCATGCCGTTACGCTATCGACAGTCGACGCTATCGGCATAGTCTCATGCAGTATTCGCAAGAGCCTCGGAGAGCGCCATGAGTGAGATCGAGCAGGTCGTCCGCACCCGGCTGCGCAGCCTGCGTACGACCCTGGGGCTGTCGCTCGACGAGCTGGCGGCCCGGACCAGCCTGAGCCCGTCGACGATCAGCCGCATCGAGACTGGCAAGCGGGCGATCAGCCTCGACGTCCTGGTGCCGCTGGCCGCGGCGCTGCAGGTCGACCTCGACACCCTGCTCGACGTGCACAGCGACGACGACGTGGTCATCCGCCCGACCGCGGATCGCTCGCCGGGGCGCACGACCTGGGTGCTCAACCGGCCGACCGGCCGCACCGTCGCCATCAAGCTGCGACTCGAACCGGGCCGCACCCCGCCGCAGCAGCGCGTGCACCCCGGGCACGACTGGGTGTTCGTCGTCGAGGGCCGGGTGGCGCTGCTGCTCGGCGACCGCGAGGTCGTTGTCGAGACCGGCGAGGCGGCCGAGTTCGCCACCATGACCCCGCACGCGGTGGTGCCGCTCGGCGGCCCGGCCGAGCTGATCATGGTCTTCGACCGCGACGGTCAGCGCGCCCACGTGCACACCGACGCCGGCTGACACCCGCACCAACCCGAAGAGCGGGTCAGGCGAAGGGGTCGGGCACGGGGAGCAGGACATTGCGCTCGGTGCGGGCGCCGGCGCGCGGGTGCTCGGCGAGCGGCCATTCGCGCCACTGCCAGTGGTTGGCGGCGAGCTCGCGCGACAGCCCGGCCAGGGCCGGGACGGTATCGATCGCGCCCGTCCACGGTGCCTCGCCCGCGTGGTCGAGCATCGTAGTGGCCACGGTCAGCACCCCGGCGGGTGAGCGCAGCAGTTCGACGATCCGGCCCTGCTGCGGGAAGTCGACCAGTGACGGGGCGGTGACCTCCCACCACGTGCCGTGCGGCGTGATCGCCGCCTTGTGCAGGTGGCCGTTGAGCCACAGCACCACGCACCGGTGTCGGGCGAGGACGGCCGCGAGCTCGGGACCGAGCACCCGACGTCCCGCACCGCCGGACGTCCGATCGTTCACGAGCGACACGAGCGGGTGGTGGCTGGCCAGCACGACGTAGCGGCGGTCGGCGTCGGCAGCGGAGAGCTCGGCCTCGAGCCAGGCGAGCTGGTCGGTGTCGAGCGAGCCCTGCCAGCCGCCGTGGCCGTTGACGGTGTCGAGGGTCAGCAGCGTGACCCGGGCACCGTGGTCGTGGCGGTAGTAGGCACGCGTCCCGAAACCGTGCCCGGGCGGCCGGGCCGACGGCGTGTGATGACTCGCGACGAACTCCGCGCGGGTCAGGACGCGCCGCGCGGGGTCGGCGGTGACCGTGCGCTGCACCGCCGAGCCCAGCCGGGCCAGGGCGGCTGCGTCGCCGGCGTAGACGCCGTCGTGCAGCGCCACGACGTCGGCCCACGGCACGTCGAGCGAGACCGGCTTGCCGGTGCCTGTCGGGCGAGCGCCGGCCACGACGCCGTCCGGCCAGGTGCCCTGCACCATCTCGTCGTGGTTGCCGTGGACGCCGAGCCACGGGACGTCCAGGCCGGGGGAGGTGAACGCGCGCCGCGCCGCGTCGAGCAGGCCCGCCACGGTCGGGAAGCCGTAGCGCGACCGGGGTAGATCCGCCCGCGAGGACTCGGGGTGCCAGTACCGCTCGTCGAAGCAGGCGTCGTCGGCCACGCCCTCGTAGCGGCCGGGATCGCCGGAGTCCGGCCGCACCTCACCGCCCTCGAGCAGCGTCAGGTACCAGGCCAGCTCGTTGGCCTGGGCATTGTCGGTGGCGTCGCCGGTGGCGATGGCGAGGTCGAGCGGGGCGCCGCCCACCGGGCCGGTCGCGACCGCGTTGACGGCCGTGACCATCGCCGCCGCAACCTGCGTGGTCAGCATCTCGTGGGCCCGGTAGGTCCGCAGCTCGCCCAGGGCCGCCCGCACCGGGGAGTCCGGATCCGTCCAGCGGTCGAGGAACTCCAGTCGCGCGGGGGACTGCGCGTCGCACAGGTGCAGGTCCGACAGCTGGGCGACGGTCAGGAGCACCTCGGACGCGTCGCCCGGCGCTGCCGCAGCGAGGTCGGCGCGCACCACGTGCGCCTCGATCTCACCGGGCAGCACGGGCACGTACCCGCCCGGCCCTGCCGGGCCGGCTCGCCACGTCACCGGACGGTCATCGGCGCCGGGCCCTCACGTCGAGGCGAGCAGGACGGGCCGGTCCAACAAGGTGACCGAGGCGCGCCGGCCGGCGGTCAGCTCGGCACTGCGGTGCGACGGGATGTCGGCCAGGACCTCGCTGCCGTCGGTGAGCAGCAGCCGCAGGCGCGTCGACGACCCGCGGAAGGTGGCCACGACGACGGTCGCGTCGCCGGCGTCATCGGCGGTGACGACCATCGCCTCGGGACGCACGAGCACGGTGACCGACGCACCCACCGCCGGCTGGTCGCCGTCGGCCGGCAGAACCTGCGTACCGACCCGCACCTGCCCACCCGCCTCGGCGCGTCCGGGCAGGCGGTTCATCGCCCCGACGAACTCGGCCACGAACGGTGTGGCCGGCCGGTCGTAGAGCACCGCCGGGGCGGCGCACTGCTCGAGGCGACCGGCCCGCATGACACCGACGCGGTCGGCCATCGACAGCGCCTCCTCCTGGTCGTGCGTCACGAACACCGTCGTGACGCCGAGCTCGAGCTGGATACGGCGGATCTCGTCGCGCAGCTGCTCGCGCACCTTCGCGTCGAGCGCCGACAGTGGCTCGTCGAGCAGCAGGACGCGGGGTTGGACGGCCAGCGCACGGGCCAGCGCCACCCGCTGCTGCTGCCCACCCGACATCTGGTGCGGGTACTTCC
>CAZZZE010000066.1:0-11046 GCA_964658365.1 uncultured Jatrophihabitantaceae bacterium | reverse complement strand
GGTCTTCGCGACGGGCGGCATCGGCGGTGTGCACCGCGGCGCCGAGGTCACCGCGGACATCTCCGCGGACCTCGACGCGCTCGCCAACCATCCGGTGATCACCGTGTGCGCCGGTGCGAAGGCGTTCCTGGACCTGCCCCGCACGCTGGAGTACCTGGAGACGGCCGGCGTGCCGGTCCTCGGCTGGCAGCACGATTGGTTTCCCGCCTTCTACCTTCGCTCCAGCGGCTTGCCGGTGCCGCACCGCGTCGAGACGGCCCGGGTCGTCGCCGACGTCCTGCACCACCGCATGCGGCCGGACACCGGCGTGCTGCTCACCGTGCCGATCCCGGAGAGCGAGGAGCTGGACCCGGTGGCGCTGCACGCCTCGCTCGAGGCGGCGCTCGCCGCAAGCGTGGCGGAGGGCGTGACCGGGCCGGCCGTGACGCCGTTCGTGCTGGGCCGGATCGAGCGGCAGACCGACGGCGCGAGCATTCCGGCCAACCTGGCACTCGCCGAGCGGAACGCCGAGATCGCCGCGCAGGTGGCCGCCGAGCTCGTCGCCACCCGTTGAGAACGCTGCTACCGGCAGGCGGAGCGACGTGACACCGGCCCGCGCAACCGACATGGCGGCCGCCGCTGCTGCCTCCGTCAACGGAAGGTCTCCGGCGTGAGCGAATCCCGTACCGGCCCGACGCCCATCATCCTTGACTGCGATCCCGGCCACGATGACGCGTTCGCGATCATGCTCGCCGGAGCCCATCCGGGCCTCGAGTTGCTCGCGGTCACCACCGTCTCCGGCAACGGCCCGGTCGCCAAGGTGACCGACAACGCGCGGCGGGTGTGCACGATGGCAGGCCTGTGGGACACCGTCGTCGCCGAGGGCGCGAGCGAGCCGCTCGTCGCGACGGCGTCGGCCGCGCCGCAGATCCATGGCGAGAGTGCGCTGGACGGCGCCGACCTCCCCGAGCCGGCGGTGCCCCTGTCGCCGGTGCCCGCGGTCCAGCAGATGGTCGAGTTGATCGAGGCCAGCCCCCGGCCCGTGACGATCGTGGCGACTGCGCCGCTGACCAACGTGGCGACGCTACTGCGCGACCATCCGGACACCGCGGCCAAGATCGAGCAGATCAGCCTGATGGGGGGCAGCGCGACTCGCGGGAACTGGACCCCCTGCGCTGAGTTCAACATCTGGGCGGATCCGGAGGCCGTCGAGCTCGTGGTCAACTCCGGCCTGCCCGTCCGGTTGACCGGTCTGGACGTCACCCACCAGGCGCTCGCCACCCCGGCGGTGCTCGACGGGCTGCGCGCCCAGGACACCGCGCTGTCGCGTATCTGCGTGGACCTGCTGCTGTTCTTCGCCGACACCTACCGCACCGTCTTCGGGATGGCCGACCCACCACTGCACGACCCGCTGGCCGTTCTTGCCGTGGCGCATCCGGACTGGATGACCTGGCAGCGCTGCAACGTCGCGATCGAGACGGTCGGTACGTACACCCGCGGCGCGACCGTGATCGACCTCGACGGCGTCACCGGCCGGCCGGACAACGTCACCGTGGCGCGCTCGGTCGACGTCGACCGGTTCTGGCAGCTGATGACCGGCGCGGTGGACACGCTCGGCCGCCGATAAGGGCAGCATCACCTTCGTGGCGCGAGGCAGGCGGAGTGACTTGACTGGGTGGATGAGTACCGAACCCACGTATCCACTACCCGGCGATCAGCAGGTCGAGGCCGTCCGGGACGGCGAGGCCACGCACCCGGCCGAGCCACACACGGCGGGGATGTCGAATCGGCTGAACTGGCTCCGGGCCGGAGTCCTCGGCGCGAACGACGGCATCGTGTCGGTCGCGGGGATCGTCGTCGGAGTCGCCGGTGCCACCACCGGCCGCGGCCCGATCTTCACCGCCGGTCTGGCCGGCCTGGTCGCCGGCGCCGTGTCGATGGCACTGGGTGAGTACATCTCGGTGTCGAGTCAGCGCGACGCCGAACGAGCCCAACTGGCCAAGGAGAAACACGAGCTCGCCACGATGCCGGAGGAAGAGTTCGCCGAGCTGGCGGCCATCTATGAAGCGAAGGGTCTGACGGCCGAGACGGCACAGCAGGTGGCGGCCGAGCTGACCGCGAACGATCCGCTGGCGGCCCACCTCGACGCCGAGCTGAATTTCGATCCGGACGACGTCGTCAACCCGGTACAGGCGTCCGTCGCCTCGGCGATCTCGTTCGTGGCCGGCGCGCTGCTGCCGCTGCTCGCGATCCTGCTCCCGCCGCAGGCGTGGCGGGTTCCGGTCACGGTGTTCGCCGTGCTGGTCGCCCTGGCCGTGACTGGTGCCACGTCCTCCCGCCTGAGCGGCGCTAACATCCGCCGGGCCGTGCTCCGCGTCGTCATCGGCGGAGGGGTGGGCCTTGCGCTCACCTATGCGATCGGGTCACTGTTCGGCACGGCCGTCGGCTGAACTGCCCTGCGGTCGCGGTGTCCGCTGTTCGACGACCGCGTGCTACGCAGCCACGTGCTTCGTGCGCGCGATCTCGGCACGCGTGATCACGCCGAGTGGGTGCTGGTCGGCATTGACGACGACGGCGATCGCATCGTGCCCCAGGACCGAGCCGGCCACCGTGTCGAGCGAGCTCTCCCGCGTGACAAGCACCATCGGACGACGGCCGCGGCGCTGCGCCAGGTCGCGCAGCCGAACGTCGGCCGTGCTGCCCCCTACACCCTGGTCGAGGTCGGCCCGGGCGATCGCGCCGGTGACCTGGCCCTGCAGATCGACGAGCGGGAAGGCCGGTTGGTCGACGTCGCCGACCGGCACGACGCGAGCGCGGTACTGATCGACGGTCCACCAGTCGGGAAGCGCGGTAGGGGCCGCAGCCATGACCTCGTCGGCTCGTTGGGCGCCGACCGCCCCCAACCCGGGCACGAATGCGGTCGCGCTCCTGCGGCGGTAGAGCAGGTAGCAGCCCAGCAGGACGAAAACCACCCCGATGGGCGAGCGCTCGAGCAGATCGAACGCGCCGAGCCCCAGCATGAGGTAGGCCTGGAGCGGCCGGGCGGGCACGCGGGGCGGTTGCGGGCGGCTGCCCGGCTTGATGAGATCGATCCTTGCCATGGCGCATCGCCAATCCGTGAAGTGCGGCCTACGTCCATGGTGCGCTCGCCACCTGTGCACTGGCTTTCCGTGGTGCTGCCGCTCATCCCGACCTCAGCACGGCCGACCCGCGCCCAGCCCGGCGGCCAACGGGCTCGTCCAACGATGCTGGCCCGGCCCGCGGAGCTCGGCTGCGCTGCCCCCGTGGTACGCGGGTTCCGGGATCACCCGGACGGTGTGATGAGTCCGGTCTCGTAGGCCAGGATCACCGCCTGCACGCGATCGCGCAGTTCGAGCTTGGCCAGCACGCGGCTGACGTGGATCTTGACCGTGTGCTCGGACAGGAACAGGGTCGCGGCGATCTCCTGGTTCGAGGCGCCGGCGGCGAGCTGGTGGAAGACGTCGACCTCGCGTGGGGTCAGTTCGTCGAGGACGGTCCGCGACCGGGCGCTTCGGTCACTCGCGCCGAGCAGTGGCCGGAACGTGTCGAGGATGCGGCGGGTCGCCGCCGGTGCGATGACGGCGTCGCCACCGGCCACGGTGCGGATCGCCTCGAGCAGCCGGTCGGGCGGAACGTCCTTGAGCAGGAAGCCGCTCGCGCCCGCTCGCAATCCGGAGAAGACGTAGTCGTCGAGATCGAAGGTGGTCAGGATGAGCACGCGGGGCGCGGCGTCTGAGGCGGTGATGACACCGGTGGCGGCGATGCCGTCGACGTCCGGCATCCGAACGTCCATGAGCACGACGTCGGGCTTGGTCAGCGCGCACAGCTCGATCGCCTGTCGGCCGTCGCCGGCCTCACCGACGACCTCGATGTCCGGTGCGGTCTCGAGCACCATGCGAAAGCCCATTCGCAGCAGGGGCTGGTCGTCGGCCAGCAGCACCCGGATCACGGGGACACCGGCAGTTCGGCCGTGACGAACCAGCCGCCCGACTGCGCGGGTCCGGTCTGCAGCCGGCCGCCGAAGGCGTGGACGCGCTCGGTCATGCCCAACAACCCGCGCCCCGGTGTCGGCGGCAACGCGGCGGGCCAGCGCCCGTCGTCGCGCACGTCGAGGCGCACCTGCACCGGCGAGCAATCCAGGTGGACGCTGACGGTGGCGTCGGGGCCGCCGTGCTTGAGGACGTTCGTCAGCGCCTCCTGCGCGATGCGGTACAGCGTCACCTGCAGGCTTTCCGACAGCGTCGGCCGGGCCCCGGTGATCGTCAGCGTGGTGGGCAGCCCGGCGTCGCGGACCCGGGTGACGAGCTCGTCGATCTGGTCGAGCCCCGGCCGCGGTTGGGGGTCGGCGTTGTCCCCGTCGGCGCGCAGCACGCCGAGCAACCGGCGGGTCTCCTCCAGCGCCTGGCGGCCGGTGGTCGACACCGTCCGCATGGCCTCGGCCGCCCGCTGCGGGGCGTCGGACGCCGTCGCCGCTGCGCCGTCGGACAGCGCGACCATGACGGTGAGGTGGTGGGCGACGATGTCGTGCATCTCGCGGGCGATCCGCGCGCGCTCGGCGGCTGCCGACAGCGCACCCTGCTGGTCGCGTTCCCGTTCCAGGTGCACCGCGCGCTCGCGCAGCTGCTCGAGGTAGTCCTGGCGGGCGCCGAAGTAGAAGCCCCGCGCCAGTGCGGCGACGATGAGCGCCGACAGCAGGAAACCGTTGACCCACCAGGGCCCCTCGAGCTGCGGCGCGCACACGATCACGCCGACCTCGAGCACGGCAGCGGCGACGAACGCCGCCCGTCGCGAGCAGTACGCCGCGACGGCGCTGAGCGCCACCACGGGCGCCAGCTGCAACGCCAGCCGCGGCGAGATACCCACGGGTATGGCGACGATCACGCAGATGGCGACGAACACCGGGATCGGGTAGCGGCGCCGCAGTAGCAGTGGCGTGATCGCCACGACGAGGAACGGGATTCCGATCGCTACGCCGGTGTGCGACGCGACGAACGGCGGGACCGACACCAGGGCCACGAGCAGCGTGACCACGACGTCGGGCACCCATGTCCCGACGTCGTGCGCGGCCCTGCCGTTCGTCCTCACGGGAACAGTGTCTCGCGTTCAGTGCCGATCAGGCATCTACCCGGTTCAGTCGCCAGGCCGCGAACCCCAGCAGCACGACTGCATAGCCGCACAGGACTGCGAAGCCGGTCCACGGGGAAAGCGCGTTGTCGGTACCGGTGGACCACAGTGCCTGACCGGCGTTCGAGGGCAGGTACTGCACGAAGTGCGACGTCCAGCTCGACGGGAGCAGGTTCGTCAGCGGCGGGAACACGAAGAACACACCGACAAATGTCGAGATGCCTCCGGCCGTATTGCGCAGCAGCGAGCCGATTGCCATGGCGATCAGACCCGCCACGGTGACGTACAGCGCGGCCCCGACGACCTGGCGCAGCGCCCCGGAATCCCCGAGCGACGCGTTGTGCCCGCTCCCGCTCAGCAGCGCCTGGCCGAGGAAGAACGAAGCGAAGGAGACGACCAGCGCGGCCGAGAGCACGACCGAGGTGAACACGATCACCTTGCCCCAGAGGAAAGGCAGGCGTTGCGGCACTGCCGTCAGGCTCGAGCGGATCATGCCTGTGCTGTACTCGCCACTGATGAGCAGCACGCCGAGCACTCCGATGGCGAGTTGGGCGAACATCACCCCGTTCAGGCTGGTGGTCACCGCGTTGAAGCTGAGCTGATCGGCCTTGCTCATGCTGGAGAACTGCGAGCCGCTGACGGCCGAGAACAGTGCTCCGATGCCGATCGTCAGCACGCCGGCCACGAGCAGGGTGATCACTGTCGAGCGCAGCGAGCGGAACTTGGTCCATTCGGAGTGGATCACTCGACCCTGGGTGACCCCAGGCACCGCGACGGCGCTCATGCTGCGCTCGCTTCGGCGACGCCCGCGCGGTACTCGACGGAGTCGTGAGTCAGTTCCATGAATGCGTCCTCCAGCGATGCCTGTCGGGGTGACAGCTCGAATACGGGTAGGTGGTGCTCCCAGGCTGCGGTGCCGATCTGTTCGGCGGTGAGCCCGGTGACCTCCAGGACACCGGCGGCCGACGTGGTGATCGAGACGTCCGGGCCGAGCAGGTGCTCGCGCAGTTCCTGCGCGCGGGGCGAGCGGACGATCACGGCCGAGCCGGACGCGCGGGCGATGAACTCGTCCACCGTGGTGTCGGCGATGAGCCGGCCCCTGCCCACGACGACGAGCCGCGTCGCGGTCTGCGCCATCTCGCTCATCAGGTGCGAGGACACGAAGACGGTGCGGCCCTCGGCAGCCAGGCCGGTGAGCAGGTTACGGATCCACAGCACGCCCTCGGGGTCGAGACCGTTGACCGGCTCGTCGAGCACCACTGTGTGCGGGTCGCCGAGCAGCGCCGACGCGACGCCGAGACGCTGCCCCATGCCGAGGGAGAATCCGCCGACTCGCTTGCCGGCCACGCCGGTGAGACCGGCCATCTCGATGACCTCGTCGACGCGCTTGCGGCCGATGCCGTTGGTCTGGGCGAGAGCCAGCAGGTGGTTGCGCGCCGACCGACCGGTGTGTACGGCCTTGGCCTCGAGCAGGATGCCGAGTTCGGCCATAGGTGCGTCGCTGTCGCGGTAGACCTTGCCGTTCACCCGGACTGTCCCCTCGGTGGGGGAGTCGAGGCCGGCGATCATCCGCATCGTCGTCGACTTGCCCGCGCCGTTGGGGCCGAGGAAACCGGTGACGGTGCCGGCCTCGACCGTGAACGACAGGTCGTCGACGGCGAGGGTGTCGCCGTAGCGTTTGGAGAGGTGTGCGACCTCGATCATGGCGGTGCCTTCCCTGGGATGTGGGCTAATCACAGGCCACGTTAGGTCGACACCGGCCGGGTCCGAATCAGCCCGCCGAGTGCTGTCGATAGCTCCGTCGAGCTATCTGTGCGCCCCGAAGACAGTGCGTAAGACTGATCCCGCGCCCGCGTACGGCCTCTAGCGTGAGAGTTTCACCGCTCGCCTCACCCAGGAGATCCTCATGTCCACCAGCTCCAGCATCGACACGACCGCAGACCAGCACACGATGCGACGTGCGGTCCGCATCGGGGCGCTCGCCGCGGTCGGCTCGGCCGTGGCCGTCGTCGCGTTCGCCGAGATCGCCAAGGCCGCCGGAGTGTCCGCCGAGCATCAGCTGCGCGCGACGTCGCTGATCTTCACCACCGTCGTCGGGGTGGTCTTCGGCACGCTCGGATGGGTGCTGATCTGTGCCCGGGCGGGCGATCCGCGCCGGGTGCTGCGCATCCTCGTTCCGGTCGTCGCGGTGGTGTCGTTCGTCCCCGACGTCCTGATCGCCGCGGGCGGAACGACGTGGGGCGCCGCTGTCACCCTGGCGCTCGCCCACGTCGTGGTCTTCGCCGTGACGATCCCGCTGTTCCTGAAGTTCCTCGCCCCGGAGACGATCTCCGCGCGCGGCACCACCGGGTGAGCAGCGCTCTCAGCGGCGGTCGGCGCGTGACCAGGCATCGATGCCGACGGCGACCAAGAGCACGAGGCCGAGGACGATCTCCGAGTACAGCGGATCGAAGCCCAGCAGCGTGATGCCGTTGCCGACGAGCGCGATGAACAGCACGCCGACCACCGTCCGCCAGACCTGGCCCTCGCCGCCGAGGATGCTCGTACCGCCGACCACGATCCCGGCGAGGACGGTGAAGGTCAGGGTCTGCTCGGACGCCGCCTGCGTGCTGAGCACCCGGGAGGTGTCGATGATGCCGGCCAGCGCCGCCGCCCCGCCCGAGAGCGCGAAGGTCAGAATCGGCACGGCGTTCACCCGGACGCCGGAGAGCCGCGCTGCCTCGCGGCTGGCGCCGACGGCGTAGAAGTACCGGCCGGAGGTCGTGCGGCTCAGCAGGAGCCCGAGCGCCACCACCACCGCGATCATGATCCAGATCGAGCTGCGAACGGTCAGCCACGAGCTGAGCGCGATCTTGCCGAAGTCCGGGTTCGACGAGAGCACCAGGAGGTTGCCGTGCGTGACGCGGTTACCCAGTCCCTCGAGCACGAACGACATCGCCAGCGTCGCGATCAGCGGGTTGATGCGCAGGAGCGTGGCGACGACCCCGTTGACGAGACCGGCCAGGATCCCGACGGCGAGCCCGGCCGCCACGGCCAGTCCGGCGGAATGGTGCAGCGCCACCTCACCGGACACCACCCCTGCGAGCCCGTAGATCGCCCCGACCGAGAGGTCGATGCCACCAGCGATCAGCACGAGCGTGCCCGCCGCCGCGATGATCAGGATCGAGGACTGCTGGTCGAGGATGTTGAGCAGGTTGACCCTGGTGAGGAACGGTCCGCTCGCGATCGACAGCGTCGTGAACAGGATGGCGAACGGCAGCAGGACGCCGACGTTGCGCCAGCCCGGCAGCGCCCGCTGCCACGGGCGCGTCCGCCCGGTTCGCGCGGGCGGGTCCGTCACCGGTCCGGCATCGTGCGCGGTGGTGGTCGAGGTCGTCATGCGTGCTCCGTTGCGGGTTCGGTATCGGTGAAGGCGGCGGACAGCACAGCCGAATCGGTGAGGGCGTCGCCGGAGAGCTCGGCGGCGATCACGCCGCGGCGCATGACGAGGACGCGGTGTGCCAGGCCGAGCACCTCCTCGAGTTCCGAGGACACGAACAACACCGCCGCACCGTCATCGGCCAGCTGGGTCATCAAGTCGTAGATCGCGCGTTTGGATCCGACGTCGACGCCGCGGGTCGGCTCGTCGGCGATCAGCACGCGTGGCTCACGCATCAGGGCGCGGGCGAACAGCAACTTCTGCTGGTTGCCGCCGGACAGCGCGTCGGAGGTGAGCCGTTCAGTGCCCTTGCGTACCGAGACGCGCTCGAGCAACTCGCCGACCGCGGCCCGCTCGCGCGAGCGGCGGACCACGCCGGCGGTGCTCACCGAACGCAGGCTGGCCAGCGAGACGTTCTCGCTGACCGGGCGGCGCAGCAGCAGTCCCTGCTCCTTGCGCGACTCGGCGATCATCACGATGCCGGCGTCGAGGCCGGCCGCCGCGGAGGCCCGCGGTCGGCAGCCGTCGATCGACACCGAGCCGCTGCGGCGTGGGTCCGCGCCGCTGATCGCGCGCACCAGCTCGGTGCGCCCGGAACCGACGAGCCCGGCGAGCGCCACGATCTCGCCGGCCCGCACCTCGAGGCTGACGCCGTCGACCCCGCGGGCGTGCAGGTCATCGACGCGCAGCACGACCGGCGCGTCGGCCGCCGGCGGCCGGGCCTCGGGGTAGGCGGCGGACAGCGGGCGGCCGAGCATCGCCTGGATCAGCGACGTCTTGGTCTCCTGCGCCGCCGGTGCGGTGCGCACCACGACTCCGTCGCGCAGGACGGTCACGGTGTCGGCCAGCGCCAGCACCTCGTCGAGGAAGTGCGAGACCAGCACGACCGTCGTGCCGGACGCGGTGAGGCGGCGGACGGTGGCGTGCAGCTTCGCGATCTCCGGCGCGGACAGCGCCGCGGTGGGCTCGTCCATGACGATCAGCTCGGCGTCGCGCGCGAGCGCGCGCAAGATCTCGACCTGCTGTTTGTGCGCCGTACGCAGACCGGCCACCGGCTGGTCTGCCGACAGCTCGAAGCCCGCAGACGCGGCCAATGCCCGGTACCGGCGCCGCAGCTCGCGCCGGCGGACGAAGCCCAAGCGGCGCGGCTCGATGCCGAGGTAGACGTTCTGCGCGACCGACAGCGAGCTGACCACCGCGAGCTCCTGCGCCATCGCCGCGACACCGTGCTGCAGCGCGCGGCGGGGTGAGGTGAAGGAGACCTGCTGACCGGCAAGCGCGAGCGTGCCGTCGTCGGGAGAGATGCTGCCCGAGATGATCTTGCCGAGCGTCGACTTCCCGGCCCCGTTCTCACCGACCAGGGCGTGCACCGAGCCACGCTCGATTCGCAGGTCGACGGCGTCGAGCGCGCGTAGCGGCCCGTAACTCTTGCCGATCCCGACGAGGTCCAGGTGCGGACCTCGCCGGGGATCGTCATGTGACTGGCTCACCGGCTAACCCGGCCACTCACCGGTGAACTTCGCGGCGTTGGCCTTGGTGATGATGCCCGAGTCCGGGGCTGCGGCGCTGGGGTCGGCACCGCCGGTGACCTTGCCGGTGCGGATCGCGGCGATCAAGGCTTCGACGGCCTGCTTGCCCTCGGAGGCCGGTAGCTGGACGACCGTGCCATACCAGCTGCCGGAGGCAACGCCCTTGATACCGGCCACGCTGCCGCCGTAGCCGGCCAGGAGCACCTTGCCGGTCTTGCCGGCCGACGCCACGGCCTGCACGGCACCCTCGATGCCCTGGTCCGACGCGGCGATCAGGTTGATGTCGGAGTGCGCCTGCAGCAGGTTCTGCGTCGCCGACAGGCCCTTGGCCGCGGTGTAGAAGTCCTCACCCTCGCCGACGACCTTCACCGACGGCGTCTTGGCGATCTCGGTGTCGAAGGCCTTGCGGATGGCGACGTCCAGCGACGACGCCTTGAGGTCGTAGAGGTAACCAACGTTGCACGGGTCGAGGTGCTTGCTCTGGCAGGCGTTGACGGTCAGCGTTCCGAGCTTCGTGCCGATGGTGGTCGGGTTGAACACGATGCTCGCCGACAGTCCGGTGACCTGCGGATCGGTCTTGGTCAGGTCCGGGCCGAGGATCTGGTCCATGGTCACGACCTTCAGGCCCTTGCTGATGGCCTGCGTGACCAGCGAGGTCAGCCCGGTGCTCTGGATCGGCTGGACGATGATGCCGTCGTACTGGCCGGTGCTGAGCGCGGTCTGCAACTGCTGGAACTGCTTCTGCGGGTCGTTGTCGGCGCTGAGCACCGTGATGCTGGCGTTGCCAGCCTTCGCGGCCGCCTTGGCGGCGGCGAGCATCGGCGCCTCGTAGCTGTTGGCCACCGTGAACGGCAGGTAGGCGAGCTTGAGCGCCTTGGTCGAGGCGGCCGAGGAGCCACCAGACGAGCTGCTGCCGGTAGCGGCGGAGCTGCTCGAGCCGGCACTGCTGCCGCAGGCGGCGAGTGCGGTTGCGGC
>CAZZZE010000065.1:0-11053 GCA_964658365.1 uncultured Jatrophihabitantaceae bacterium | reverse complement strand
GCCGCGATCTGGCTGCATGCCACCGACGTCCAGGAGATTCACGACGCCATCGCCGCCGACGGTCACACCATCGTCTCCGCACCGATCGATGGGCCCTTCGGCCGGACGTTCACCTTCGCCGACCCCGACGGCTACCACATCACGCTCCACGACCGCGCCTGACACTCCCGTCGCACGGCAACTCTGGACAGCCCGTTGACCCCGGTAATGCCCACTCATCTGGCCGCGTTGAGCGCTACCGAGCTCATGCCGCGTTGAGCCCGCGAGGGGATGTGGCGGTCGATGGTCGGAGTCGAACAGCCGACCTGAACTTCGCTCGCGTAACGCGGTGGCAATCTCGGTTTCCTAGTGTGCCGACGACAGCACGCATCGGGCAGCCGGCGGGACGCACCCGCCTCCGGCGCGCTGGGCTCGGAGCAAGGTCCTCATGACCACTCCTGAGGTGCTCATCCTCAGCCAGCATTCGGTCTTTCGCCGGTTCTGGTATGCCGTCGGCTTCGCCGCGAACATCGACACCCGGCCCGTCGCCCGGCGGGTGCTCGGCACCGACCTGGTGGTGTGGCGGCCGGATCCCACCGGTGCGGTGAGCGTGGCGCTCGACCGCTGCGCGCACCGGGACGCCCCGCTGTCGCGGGGGTGGGTGAAGCACTGCCTGCTCGTCTGCCCGTACCACGGGTGGGAGTGGGACGCGGCTGGCCGGACGCACCGCATCCCGCAATTCCCGGATGCGCCGCACCCCACCAGAAGCGGGCTGACCATGGTCCGTAGCGCCGAGCGTTACGGGATGGTGTGGGTTTGCCTCGCCGAGGAGGACGAGGGCGGCCCGATCTCCGAGATCCCGGCCATGCCCGAATTCGACGACCCCGCCTGGCGGGTAGTCCCTGAGTACGAATGGCCGTTCGCCTGCACTGCGATGCACCTGCTCGAGAACAACTTCGACCCGGGCCACGTCGCCTTCGTGCACCGCAACACCTTTGGCGACCCGGACAACCCCGAGCTGACCGACACCAGCGTCGAGCGCACCCCGTCCGGCCTAGTGACCCGCGGCGAGGTTGCGGTGACCGCTCGGCCCGGCGAGGACGGTGCGACCGTGCGCACCACCGTGTCGCGCCTGCATCTGCCCTTCCTCGGCCACATCCGGATCTCCTATCCCGACGGTGTTGACCACCTGATGATCAAGGCGATCACCCCCGTCGACGACGAGCACTGCCTGTTGACCCAGACCGTATTGCGCACGGACGGCGAGGCCGACCGCCCGGCCGCCGACATCCGCGCCTTCGACGACAAGGTCGAGGCCGAGGACCGCGATCTGCTCGAACTGCTACCCACCCCGTTCCCGCTGTCCGTTCGCCTGAATGCGCACGCCAAGGCCGACCGCAACTCACTCGCCATCCGCCGGTTATGGACAGACGTCGTCACCGGACAATGGCAACCGTCGATCGAGGCAGCCGACTGATCACCGGGCTGTGGACGATCGGACGCGCCTCGACCGTCGACAAGATCGTCAATCCCCGGCGCCGAGTCTCCCAACGGAGACCCGCTGCTTCAGCGTTCGTTTGCCCATTCGGCCCACTTCTGCAGGGCGTCGTTGAGGCGAATGCCGGCTTCGGCAGCGATGCGCAGTGATCCGGTCTGCGGGCTGTCGCCATAGTCGCCGCGGTCCTTGGCGGCGGCCAGCTTGCGATAGCTGTCCGCGAGGCCCTGGTAGTACGCCGCTTCACCCTCGAGGTAAGCGCTGAGTTGCTCAGCAGTGAGCAGCCAGAAGAAGACCGAGCGCAGCAGCGGTTCCAGGCGCAGGGTGTGGTCGACCGGGGTGTCGACCAGCCAGTGGCGGACCTCGGCGAGCCCGTCCTCGGTGACGCGGTACGCGGTTCGCCGTCTCGGCCCGGTGCCATCGACAGCGATAAGCCCTTGGTCGAGCAGCTTTCGCAGCTCGCCGTAGATCTGTGGGTGGCCCGCGGGCCAGACGGAGCCCAGAACGTCGTTGAAACGCTGACTGAGGTCGTAACCACTGGCGGGCTGCTCGGCGAGCAGGCCCAGTAGCGCGTGTCGCAGTGACATCCGACCTCCAGCAACGCTCCCGATTTGACGTGTTCATCTTGACATGTGCGGCTCAGGCGTTGACTATAACATGTACTAAACAACATGTCAGAGTCAACAACTAGGGGAAACGATGGCGGATTTACGAGGCCGAGGCGTGTTCGTGACCGGCGCCGCCGGCGGCATAGGTCAGGCGACGGTGCGATTGCTCGTCGACGCGGGGTTCACCGTCTTCGCCGGGGTTCACGATCAGGCCGCTGAGCTGGCGCAGGAACCGGCAGTGCAGATCGTGGCGATCGACGTCGCCGATCCGCACAGCGTCGCCGCCGCCGCCGACCACGTCGCGACGGCAGTCGGCGCCGACGGATTGCATGCGGTGATCAACAACGCGGGCGTGATCGTCCAAGGCCCATTGGAGCTGATCCCGCCGGAACAACTACGTCGCCAATTCGAGATCAACAGCCTTGGTCTGGCCTACGTCACCCAGGCCTTCCTCCCCCTCCTGCGCGCGGGGCAAGGCCGAATCATCAACATCAGCGCCCCCACTGCGCGGGTCGCGGTCCCGTTCATGGCCCCGATCAGCGCGAGCAAGGCCGCGGTGGCATCGATGTCGGATGCGCTGCGTCTGGAGCTGTCGGCCTGGAAGATTCCGGTCGTGGTCGTCGAGCCGGGCGGCACCCAGACCGACATCTTCGCCAAGGCCGATGCGAACGCCCGCGAGGCGTTGGCCGGTGCCGCGCCCGACAGGGTCGCGCTCTACAGCTCTCAGCTGGCCGCTGTCGCCAAAGCCGCCGGGAAGCAGAAGCTCGGCCCCGTCGATCCGGTCGCCAGAGCCATCGTCAGGGCCACGACCGTGCGCCATCCGAAACGGCACTACACGGCAGGCAGCGGCACTGCCGTCTTCGGCCTTCTCTCCCACCTGCCCGCAGGCACCCGCGACCGGGTGATCTCCACGGTCTTCGGGCTAGGCAAAGCGGCCCCACCCGAACCGGCATGAGACCGCGCGCCGTCGCCGCACGATCGTGGTGACCGGCGCCGCTCGACTCGCCGTTACTGGCCGATTTCATGGCCGCGCTCGATGAGGTCAACGCGGAGGGCGACGCAGCGCCGGGCTTTCGTGCCCGACCCTATCGATCAGCAGCGCTGAGACCGCGCACTCCGGCGCACTAGCGCGAGTCCGGGCGGAAGTTGGGCGAGCCCGACCGAGGCGAGCACTACCGCGAACCCGGCGAGCTGGAGCGCCCCGAGTCGCTGCCCGAGGGCGATCCAGCCGATGGTGGCCGCGACCAGCGGGCTGAGCAGCCCGAACATCGACAGGCGGACGCTCGGCAGCGTCTGTACGCCGCGGAACCACAGGACGTAGGCGAAGGCGGTGCCGACGACGCTCAGATAGGCGTAGCCGGCCAGATTGCGCCCCGAGAGATGGTCAGGAAGTCCTTCGCTGGCGATGGCCACAGGGGTGAGCAGGGCGGCGCCGGCGAGCAGCTGCCAGCCCGTAACGGCGAGCAGCCCTGCCGGGCGCCCCCACTTGCGGCCGAGCACGATGCCCCCGGCCATCGACAGAGCGCCACCGAAGGCCGCGGCCACGCCGACGGTGTCGGTGTGCGCGTCAGCACGCAGGACGAGCATGGCCACGCCGCAGACGCCGACCGCGGCGGCGATGACCCGTTGGGTGGTGGGCCGTTCACCGACGGCTGCCCAGGCCAGCCCCCCCGACCAGAAGCGGCTGCACGGCGCCCAGCGCAGCGGCGAGACCGCCCGGCAGCCGGTACGCGGCGACGAACAGCAGGGCGAAGAACGCGCCGATGTTCAGAGTGCCGAGCGCCAGCGAACGCCACCACCAAGCGCCGTGCGGCCGCTGGCGGGTCATCGCGACGAGCACAAGGCCTGCCGGCAGGGCGCGAAGAGCGGCCGCGGTGAGGGGCCGGTCAGGGGGCAGGAACTCCGTGGTCGTCAGATAGGTCGTGCCCCAGACCACCGGGGCCAGCACCGCTGCATAATCCCTTAGCACTAAGCTAGTGTAGCTTAGCGCTAAGGCACATTGCTAGACTGACCAGATGCCGGATCACGTCGACGGAATTCTCGCCCAGTGGGCCAGCGAGCGCCCCGACCTCGACACGACGCCGATGGCCGTCGTCGGGCGGTTGTCTCGCGCCGCGCGCCGGATCGAGCTGGAACTGGCCAAGACCTTCGCGTCCCACGCCCTCGACGCCGCGTCCTTCGACGTGCTCGCAACGCTCAGACGCTCCGGCAAGCCGTTCGCGCTTCCGCCTAAGCACCTCAGCGACGCGGCCATGATCACTACCGGCGCTGTCACCCAACGGCTGGACAAACTCGAACAGCGCGGCCTCGTGCGTCGCTCCCAACGGCCCGGTGACGGCCGCGGCGTCCTGGTCCACCTCACCCCTGCCGGACGAGCAGCCGTCGACGCCGCCCTCCCCGACCATGTCGAGACCGAACGACAGCTCCTCGGCGGCCTCACGACTCGTCAGCAGCGCGACCTCGCACACCTGCTCGCCGTCCTGCTCACCGGCCTCGAGCACCCCGCGGAGCCGATGGACGCTGGCTGAGGCCCGGGCCGGTTCCGGTTGCTACTTCTCCCAGACCGAGACGTGGGAGCGGCTGTCGGTGGTGAAGGGCGCGCGCGTCCAGTCCGCCCAGCGGGCGCGCAGCCGGAGCCCGGCGAGCCGGGCCATCAGATCGAGTTCGGCCGGCCAGACATAGCGGAACGGGATGGTGCGGTACTCGCCGACGCCGGCGCTGAACGTCACGTAGTGGCCGCGGTACCGCTGGGTGGCGTGGTCGTAGCTGTAGCTGACGATCCCTTGCGCGCCGGCGCGGTACCCCAGGATGTCCTGCCCGGGCGGCAGCTCGCGCAGGTGCGGCACGTTGGTCTCGATGACGAAACACCCACCCGGGGCGAGGTGCTCGGCGACGTTGCGGAAGCACGCCACCTGGGCGTCCTGCGAGGTCAGGTTGTTGATCGTGTTGAACACGAGGTAGGCCACGGCGAAGTTACCGTCGACCGTGGTCGTGACCATGTCGCCGATCGTCACCTCGATGCCCGCACCGCCCGGCTTCGCACGCAGCCTCGCAGCCATCGCCCGCGACAGCTCGATCCCGACGACGGGCACGCCACGCTGCGACAGCGGCAGGCCGATGCGACCGGTGCCGATCGCCAGCTCGAGAGCCCGACCGTCACCGGCCAGCTCGGCGAGGAACCCGACCGCCGCGTCGACCTCCTGCGCCTGGAACATCGGGTCGTTCGGGTCGTCGTAGCTCGACGCGACCGACTCGTCGAAGTACCCGTCCGGATCGTCCACGGCGCCAACCTGGTCCGTCGGCACGGATCAGCTCGTCTCGTGGCCGGCGATCGCTCCGGTGGCCTCGTACTCGGCCAGCATGGCGATGCGCCGAACGTGCCGCGACTCCCCCGAGAACGGGGTGGCCAGGAAGATCTCGACGAAGCGGAGCATGTCCTCGTCCGGATGGTTGCGGGCGCCCAGGCTGATGACGTTCGCATCGTTGTGCTGACGGGCCAGCGTGGCCGTCTCGTCGCTCCACACCAGCGCGGCGCGGGTTCCCGTCACCTTGTTGGCCGCGATCTGCTCGCCGTTGCCGGAGCCGCCGATGACGATGCACAGGCTGCCCGGATCGGCGACCGTGCGGGCGGCAGCGGTGATGCACGGCGGCGGGTAGTCGTCCTGGTCGTCGTAGGTGTGGGCGCCGCAGTCGATCGCCTCGTGGCCCAGCCCGTTGACGTGCTCGACGAGCTTGGCCTTCAGCTCGAAGCCGGCGTGGTCGCTGCCGAGGTAGACGCGCATGCGCCCATCATCGCAGGGCCGGCCCGCGGGTGGCCGGAGCCGTCGCGAGGAGCACCATGGGACGGGTGGACCTCGCGCTCGACCGCCCCGCTGTCGCCGGGGTCCTGACCCAGTGGTCGCTCGAGCCGGTGGCCGTCGTCGCGGTCGTCGCCCTCGCCGTCGCCTACGCGACAGGGGTCCGACGCCTCGGCCGGCCGTGGCCCCGTGGCCGCTCGGTCACCTTCGGGCTGGGACTGGCACTGCTGCTCTGGACGACGTCGGGGTTCCCGGGGGCGTACGCCGACTCGCTGTACTGGGTGTGGACGACGCAGACGCTCGTGCTCTGGCTGCTGGTGCCGATCGTGCTGCTCTTCGGCCACCCGCTACAACTGGCCCGAGCGGTGTTCGGACGCGGGAGCCGCATCGACCGCGCGCTCGCGTCGCGGCCCGTCACCATCGTCTCCAACCCGCTCATCGGGCCCGCCCTGGTGCCGATCCTGTCGTTCGGGTTGTTCTTCGGCCCGCTGCCCGGCTGGGCGATCTCGGTGGCGCCGGTCGAGTGGGCGCTGCACCTCGCGCTCGTGCTCGTCGGCGCGGTGATGGTGCTCCCCCTCGTCGGCCTCGACGACGACGTGAGCTCACTGGCCGTCGGGCTGTCGCTGGCGATCGGGTCGTTCGAGCTCGTCATCGACGCGTTGCCCGGCATCGTCCTGCGGCTGAACACCCACCTCGCGACGTCCTACTTCGACCATGTCCAGCAGCACTCCTGGACGCCGGGCGCCCTGCACGACCAGCAGCGGGCCGGCGGCATCGTCTGGGCGATGGCCGAGCTGATCGACCTGCCGTTCCTGCTGCTCGTGTTCCGCCGGTGGCTGCGCGCCGACGCCCGCGACGCTGCCCAGGTCGACGCGGTGCTCGAGGCCGAGCGTGCGTTGCGCCGGGGTCTCGACGAGCCGGCCGACCCGGTCGAGGTGCCCGACGCGCGGGTCGAGCGCGACGCGCCCTGGTGGATCGGCGATCCGGCCATGCAGCAGCGTCTGCGTCGGCTGGAATAGGTCTCAGGCCGGCGGGTCGAACACCCAGTCGCCGCCAGCCGTACGGCGCAGCGGGTGCACGGCCACCGCAGCGGACGCCGGCACCGGCCCGTACACGTGCGGGAACTCCGTACCGCTGCCGTAGCTGTCCTCGACGCGCAGCTCGGCGTCGAGGGCCGCGGGGTCGACCTCGACCACTACGAGCTCCGGTTCGTCGCGGTACCGCAGGTTGGCCGTGCCGCTCACCTGCTCGGCGAACGAGAAGTGCACGAAACCCTCGCCGGCCAGCGATTCGGGCCGGTACTCGCCCGCTCTGACGGCACCGGCCCAGACGTCCGGGGCGACGAGGTGGAACAGGCGCATCAGCCCATTAGAGCAGGCCGATGTGGCGGGCCATCGCCCGCAGCTCGTGGTCGAAGAAGGCGTCCAGATCGAGCACGCCGTTGGTGTAGCGACCGAACAGCTCGAAGCTCAGCGTGCCGAACAGCGTCGCCCAGGCCGTCACCAGGCGCCCGACAACCTGGACCGGGATACCGCCCAGATCCAGGAAGGCGGCAACCCGCTCGAAGTCGGCGCGCACCGCCTTCGGCAGCCGATCGGCCGGGGTGGCGACGACGCCCCGCTCGACGCCGTCGCGCACCACGCCCGCCGCGACGAGCAGCACCCGCTGCGCGCTGTCGATCGTGTCCTGGGGAGCCGCGTACCCGGGCACCGGAGTGCCGTAGAGCAGTGCGTACTCGGCCGTCCGGTCCCGCGACCACGTACGCACTGCATGCCCGATCGCCATCCACCGCCCGACCAGATCACGACGCGCGACCCCGGCCTCGGCCCGCTCGACCTCCTCCCCCATGCTGTCGTAGCCGTCGATGATCAGCGCCGTGAGCAGCTCGTCACGGCTGGCGAAGTAGCGGTACACCGCCGACGAGACGACACCCAGTTCACGGGCCACCGCGCGCAGCGACAGATCGGGTCCGTCCGTGGCCAGCTGGGCCCGGGCGATGGTCTTGATGCGGTCGGTCATCTGGGCGCGGGCGAGTTCACGGGCCGTCGGGGTGTCGGTCATGAGCACCAGTGTGCCAGAGAACCGAGAGCACTGCTCTTGACATTCGACAGATCGGGAGCAATGCTCTCCATACGAGAAGAGAGAGCGCTGCTCTCGCTCTCGCTACGAGAGGAACGCGCATGTCCCAGCACGTCATCGTCGGAGCCGGCCCGGTGGGCAGCGCGCTCGCCCACGAACTGCTCGCACGCGGGCACGAGGTCCGCGTGATCACCCGTAGCGGCACCGGTGTCGAGGGCACCGAGCGGCTCGTCGCCGACGCGTCCGACGCCGCCCGGCTCGCCGAGCTCACCCGCGGCGCCGCAGCGATCTACAACTGCGTCAACCCGCCCTACCACCGCTGGCCGCAAACCTGGCCACCCATCTCCGACGCGCTGATCGCCGCCGCCGAGGCCTCGGGCGCGGTGCTGGGCGTCACCGGCAACCTCTACGGCTACGGCCGGGTCGACGGCCCGATCACCGAGCAGACCCCACTGGCCGCCACCGGCACGAAGGGCCAGGTGCGCAACCGGATGTGGTCCGACGCGCTGGCCGCGCACGAGGCCGGGCGCATCCGGATGTTCGAGGTTCGCGGCAGCGACTACCTCGGCGGCAACTCGCTGCTGTCGACGGTCGTGACGCCGGCCTGGCGCAAGGGCCGCACCGCCTTCTTGCCCACCCCGCTCGACGTGCCGCACACGTTCACCGACGTTCGCGATGTCGCAGGCCTGCTCGCCGTCGGAGCCGTCGACGAGCGGGCCTGGGGGCGGGCGTGGCACGTCCCGAGCCCCGCCCCGCTCACCTTCGGTGAGCTGGCCGCGAAGGCGGCTTCGATCATGGGCGTGCCGGGCAAGGTCCGCTCACTGCCCTACGCAGCCGTGTGGGCCGCCGGTCTGTTCAACCCCTTCATCAAGGAGTTGCGCGAGACCCAGCACCAGTTCCGGCGGCCCTTCGTGCTGGACTCGTCCGCAGCGCAGGAGACCTTCGGGCTGACCCCGCACGCCACCGACGACTCGGTGCGCTTCGACCTCGAGACCGGCAAGCCGGCGCAGCGCTGAGCGACGAGCGCTCAGCCGCGCAGCTCGAACTGCGGGCTCTCGGTGCGGGTGCGCTTGAGTTCGAAGAAGTACGGGTAACCGGCGAGCAGCTTCGCGCCGTCCCACATCCGTACGGACTCCTCGGGGTCCTCCGGCACCCGGCTGATGACCGGGCCGAAGAAGGCAACGCCGTCGATGTGGATGGTCGGCGTGCCGACCTCGTCGCCGACCGGGTCCATGCCCTGGTGGTGCGACTTGACGAGCGCCTCGTCGAACTCGGTGGAGTCCGCAGCGTCGGCCAGCGACTCAGGCAGCCCGGCCTCGGTGAGCGCCTCGACGATCAGGGCACGGTCGAAGTCGCGGCCCTGGTCGTGGCGGCGGGTGCCCAGGGCGGTGTACAGATCGCGCAGCACGCCGACGCCGAACTGCTGCTCGGCGGCGATGCAGACCCGCACTGGGCCCCAGCCACGCTGCAGCATCTCCTTGTACCGCTCGGGCAGGTCGTCGCGCCCGGAATTCAGCACCGACAGTGACATGACGCGGAAGGTGAGGTCGAGATCGCGGTGCTTCTCGACCTCGAGGATCCAGCGCGACGTGACCCACGCGAACGGGCACACCGGGTCGAAGTAGAAGTCGACGACAGCGCGCTCGGACGCGACGGCACCCTCAGGAGAAGTAGTCATGCCAACCAGCGTAGTCAGCGCAGCGCGGCGAGGGCCTCATCGGCGTGCATGGCCATGTTCGTCTCGCTGTGCAGCACCTTCTTGACCTTGCGGTCGGTGCCGATGACGAACGTCCACCGCTTGACTGGCGCGCCGAGCTTCTGGCCGATCTTGCCGCGGGCCACGCCGAAGATGTCCGCCACCTTGCCGTCGGCGTCGGCGAGCAGCGGGTAGTCGAAGGAGTGCAGGTCCGAGAACTGCTTCTGCTTCTCGACGGAGTCCCGGCTGATCCCGACCCGCTGGGCCCCGGCCGCCTGGTACTCGGCCGCGACGTCGCGGAAGTGGCAGGCCTCCTTGGTGCACCCGCTGGTCATCGCCGCGGGGTAGAAGAACAGCACGACCGGCCCGTCGGCCAGCAGGCCGCTCAGCGATCGGGTCGCGCCAGTTTGGTCGGGGAGTTCGAACTCGGGAACCTCGTCGCCTTCACGCATGTCCCACACCATAGCCGCGCCGGTTACTGCCGGGCTTGCCGTGACAGACTTCTCGCATTGGTAGAAATCCCGAATTCGTCCGAATTCGGCCGCTCGAACCTCACGCCCTTGAAAGGAAGAGCCCTACCCGTGGCCGTTCCGAACCTGACCCGCGACGACGCGCAGACCCGCGCCGCCCTCCTGCACGTCGATTCCTACGACGTCGTCCTCGACCTGACCGACGGCGCCGGCGCGCCGTCCGAGCGCACCTTCCGGTCCACCACGACGGTCCGGTTCACCGCACCGGCCGGCGAGGAGACCTTCATCGACGTCATCGCCGACGCCTTCCACACCGTCACCCTGAACGGCGAACCCGTCGACGTTTCGGCCTACCGCCCCGAGGACGGCATCCGCCTGACCGGGCTGGCGCAGGACAATACGCTCGTCGTCGACGCCGATCTGCTCTACACGAACACCGGCGAGGGGTTGCACCGCTTCGTCGACCCGATCGACGGCGAGACCTACTTGTACTCGCAGTTCGAGACGGCCGACGCCAAGCGCATGTTCGCCTGTTTCGACCAGCCCGACCTCAAAGCGACGTTCACGCTGACGATCACCGTCCCCGAGCACTGGCGGGCCTGCTCGAACGGCCGCCTCGAGCGCACCGAGCCCGTCGCGGCGGGCACGCGGCTGCACTTCGCCACCACCCCGCACGTCAGCCCGTACATCACCGCGCTGGTGGCCGGCCCGTACCACGTGGTCACCGACCAGCACGACGGCATCGACCTGGGCCTGTGGTGCCGCAGCACGCTGGCCGAGTACCTCGACGCCGACAACCTGTTCGAGATCACCAAGCAGGGATTCGACTGGTACCACGCGAACTTCGGCGTCCGGTACGCCTTCGACAAGTACGACCAGCTCTTCGTCCCCGAGTTCAACGCCGGGGCGATGGAGAACGCCGGCTGCGT